>WFMQ01000032.1 GCA_015488995.1 Nitratifractor sp.
AGATACGGACACGCATCGCCTACATCGGATCATCCTCCCTCGTCAACAATTGCTCCTCGTCCACGCGCAAACTCAGCAACAATGTCCACACCGCCGAGACCCCCCTCACCGTCGTCATCGATGCGTATGTCGACTACAAAGACCCCGACCATGCCGGCAGTGGAACCCCCTGGATCACTGTCCACCGACGCAGTGTCCAAAAGATATAGGAGGATGAGCATGAAAAACCGTCCAGCATTTACGCTACTCGAATTGGTCATGGCGATCACTGTCATGGGGATCCTCGCATCCGTCGCCATCCCGCGCCTCAATCGTGACTTGACCCAAGAGGCCGCCGACAATGTCCTCGCCTCCATCCGCTACACCCAGCACCTTGCCTTGCTGGATGACAAACACAAATTTGACAAGGCAAAGTGGCAGCGACGCTTCTGGCGCATCTATTTCGGGACATGTGAAGACAAGCCCTATTATGCCATTGGTACCGATGACGATATGGGTGGATCCAGCAACGGCCGCGTGGATCTCAATGAGAGTGCCATTGATCCCGCCAACGGCAAACAGATGTGGGCTCATGATGGCGCGACTTGCGAAGGGAGTCACACCCTTTCCGATTTGAGCCCCAATGACTTCATCGGCAAAAAATACGGCATCGTCAAAGGCTCCCCCACCCCCAGCGGTGGCTGCACCAACAAATACATCGGCTTCGATCATCTCGGCCGCCCCTACAATTCTGGGTTTGTCAATTCCTCCACACCGGATAACGCTGGGCGTATCACCTCCGAATGTATCTTGACGTTTACCCTCACCAACGGCAAAACTTTCGCGATCAAAATCGAGCCCGAGACGGGATACGCCTTCATCGATGGGCAGCCCGATTCGTAAGGGATTCCCCAAGTTTTTGTGCCAAATTTTTTTGGCACTTTTCCCTCCCGTTTACCCACCATTCACCATAATTTGGGTATAATCTAATATACCATTAAGAAAGGATACACCATGAATCGCAGTATCACGGGAAGACATTTCGAGCTGACTGAGCCGATCAAAAATTACATCGAAGCCGCCTTGGATGGCTTTGACAAATACAATCTCGACATCATTTCGGCCAACGTCGTCATCTCTGGTGACATCAAAAACGGCAAAAAAGGCTTCAGCACCGAATTTGTCGTCAACCTCAAAGACAAAAACACTGTCGTCATCACCCAGAAAGACAAAGATGTCTATGCAGCGATTGACCTTGCGGCCGACCGCCTCAAAAAGAGCCTCCGTCGCTACGCCGACAAGATCAAGAACAGCCATGCCACCAGCCTCAAAGAGCTCGGAAGCGAAGCCGAAGCCGTCCTCGAACAACTCGACTACGCCGAAGAGACCGAGCCCGAAATCATCCCCATGGATCTCGAGCTCCACAAGCCCATGGATTTCGACGAAGCCATCGACGCCCTCAAAGCGACCAAAAACCAACAATTTATCGTCTTCAACGACAACGAAGGGAACATGCGCGTGATGTATAAGCGTGCGGATGGGAAGTTTGGACTCTATTAAACAATAATTTTCCGAACAGGGTGCGCCATTGCGCACCTTCCGACGGGCTTCTTACCCTCTCAAAACAACTTAATTCTCCTCACAAACTCTCTTATTCATGTATGCAAGCAACTCTTCTTTTTTGATGTTGAAATCTTTGACAATGTCGTCGATGGGTATCTTATATCGTTGCATCACCGTCATGGCATATTTTAGTGCTGCCATTTTCTCACCTCTTTTCTCACCGCGTTTCTCACCAATCATATACAGGGGTGTTTTCTCAATTTCTACCGTTAGCATTTCAACTCCTTTTTCAAATTCTTTTTCCAATTTCCTATTGGTTGAGAGGACACTTACCATCCGGAGGTGGTTGGCATACTCCCGATCATCACACAATTTCCTCAGCTTGATGAGGATGGTATTGACCACCTCTTGCTTGTTCATATCCTCAAAGTCACATAGGATAGAAAGGACGATTGCTGATGGGTCATTGCTCTCCAGCAGTGACATGCATGAGATATCTCTCATGTCGATTATATCATATCGGTAACGGAAGTTATCCCCCTCTATTGTGTGTTGCATCTTACACGTCTCCTCTCCCATATAGAGAAGATACTGCTAAAGGGCACCTCTAATAACAGGTCGTACCCACAATGGGTTTTGCAGATGTGAGATTTTGCTTGAGGCTCCCAAAGCGTAGCCGTAGCTACGGTGAAGGGAGCATCGAGTGAAAGATCGCGTCTGAAAAACCCACCCTGCGGGCATCACCAGCTTTCATCCATGCGGTGTTATCGCTTCTTGACATAGCTACGGCTATGCCTGCGAAGCGATGCCTTGCCTGGACAAAAGCTGGAGATGTTGTGGGTACGACCTGTTATTAGAGGTGCCCTTGATAGTAAGACCTTCATATTCAAACAGCATATCATTGAGATATCGCATCATCCTTAGATGCATTTGTGGATGATTTTGGTTTTGTATCTCTATGTGGACGATATCTTGACCGTTTTTAAATATGAGATCAGCATCTCTTTTTTCCACACGTGTAAACTCTTTGTCGATGAGTTCCATATCCTCCCGGATCTCTATCTTCAAGATGTATATGGCTATATCCCTTGCGATCCGTTTCAGTATCTCTTTGCTGACAACATCTTTTTGACCCATAGCGACTCCTCTCGCTCAATGATATTATACCACATTCATGATCGCACATATCATGCAAAACCCATAATCCCTCACGCCTCATTTTCACACTCTCCCCTTCGCATACGCCACCACCTCCTCATCCTCCCCCATATCCAGCCAGCGAAATCTCTGCCCACTCTGAATCGTCCCATCAAGGATATCCCCACTGTCTCGAAATTTTAGATCCAGTTTGGCGATCTCAAAGCCGTTGGTGGTGACGGCGAATTGTTGGAGGCGTTCGTTGGCGGGGGTGTTGGAGAAGAGGTAGCACCAGCTCTCCAGACCGTTGCGCCCGACACGCCCCCGGAGCTGATGCAGGGTCGCCAGCCCGAGACGCTCAGCCCCCACGATGACAATGAGCGTCAGACGTGGCAGAGAGATCCCCACCTCCACGACGGTGGTCGCGAGCAGGATACTCCCCTCCTCTCGAAAATTCAGAAGCACCTCCTCTTTGTCCTTGTCCTTGCCGTGCGTCACATACACCCCCTCAAACCGTTCTTCCCAGTACCCCCGCGCCTCATCAAGCGATTGATACGGCACCTCGCTGCTCTCTTCGACGAGAGGATACACCATGAGCACTTGATGATCCTGCGTGATCTCCTGCTTGATATGCTCCAGCAGCTCTGGAAATTCTGGTCGCCCGATCGTCTGGGTCGTCACGGTGCGCTCAAACGGAGTCGTGGTAATCAAGCTCACATCCACCAACTCCGACTCCATCATCGCCTGCGTGCGGGGGATGGGCGTAGCCGAGAACTGGAGATAATGGGGTTTTTTAGAGGGGTCAGGTGATAATGATTTGTCTGCATTAGCAGATGAATCGTTATCACCTGACCCCTTTCCCCCCCCACCATTACTGACAAGTACCTCCAGCATCTGCCGCTGTTGCGTCCCGAAACGGTGCTGCTCATCCACCATCACCAATGGAGCGGAGGGTAGATCCTCGAGATAAAGGAGTGCATGGGTGCCGATGATCAAATCCGCCTCCCGGTAGCTCCCATCAGTATGCCCCTGCATCACAAGGGCGATACGCACCGACTCGGGCATATATTTCTGAGCCTCTTCATAGAGCTGAAGAGCCAGCAGTGAGGTGGGTGCCATCAAGATACTCCGATGGGGCAGTGCCATCATGGCTGCGGCGAGGATCACCATGGTCTTGCCCGATCCGACATCCCCGACGACCATCCGCTTGGCGGCTCGATCACGACGTGACAGATCCTCCTGAATCGCTGCGATCGTGGCTTCCTGCTCCGCTGTCAGGGCAAACGGCAACCCAGAGACAAACGGTGTAATCTCCCCGGTCAATGCCTCCATCGCTGGGTAGTCGTGCCGTTTGCCACGCAGTTTGCGCAGGTGATTGTACGCTTCGACGAATTTGAGGATCTGGATGTGCTCGTGCTTGAGTGCCCCTTCATGATACACCTCATCGATGCTCCGAGGAAAATGGAGATGGATCAGCGTCGCCACTTCACGGGAGTCCAGACCTTCATCAAACAAGTTCTTCTCCGTGATAAACGTCCGGATCAGATCGCGGATCTCAGCGGCTTTGAGGGGTGTTTTGTAC
>WFMQ01000033.1 GCA_015488995.1 Nitratifractor sp.
CTGGCGTACCCGTCGGAGGGGGTGATCCCCTCGAAGTCTCTCTCCTCCCCCAGCGGGCTGTGTTGCCGGGTTTGGAGTGTCTGGAGGGGGTGTCCGTCCGGTCGGGGGTAGACCCGTGCCCGGCACCCCCCATCGATCGGGAGGAAGAAACGCACCGTCGAGAGGGGGAAGAGGCTCTGCAGGCGGCAGGCCTCCTCGATGAAATCTCCTCGCCGTGTCGGTACCACGTTTAGCGCGATCAGACGGGACTCCCCTCCGTCCACACGGAAAGGAGCCGTATGAAACGTGCCGCAATGGAGGGTGACCGCCCACGCGGTGCTGCGCCCCCGATTGGTGACGCGGTAGAGGCACTCGCCGCTCTCTTGGGCGAACAGGCGGGGGTGATGGTCGAAGGTCGCTTCGAGCTTGCGGAGGTTGAAGATCCCGACCGGCTCAGATGTGAAGCCCAAGGCAAAAACAAAAAAGAGGGTGATGTAGACGAGATTGAAGTTGTGCATGTACGCTTCGAGGAAAAGTCCAAACATCAGGACGATGATGAGAACCCCCCACCGCGTACCCCGCTCACGCACGTAGCGACGTTTGCGAAGACGGCTGAGGCGATTACGAAGGCGTACCATGATGGTGCTTATGTCGAGAGGGGGCGATCGGATTGTACCGAAGCGAAAATCACGTCGGCGATCCGTGCGGCACTCGTGACCCCCTCGACGAAGCGAAGGCGGTGGGCGCACACCGCTGGGGTGACGGCGATCAGGTCATCAGGGGTGGCGTAGGATCGCCCCTGCAGCATCGCCCACGAGCGGGTCATGGCAGTCAGGGCGAGTGCCCCTCGGGTCGATAGTCCATACACAAACCGTCCGCTCTCCCGGGTAAATCGGATCACCGCCTGGAGGTAGTCCAGTATCGCTTCGCTGAGCGCAACGGTACGGGCATCCTCCATGAGGGCAAGGATTGCGTCGGGGGTGAGGTGGACGGAGGCAGAAGCTGATGGAGAGGAGGGGAGTCCCGCGAGGATCTTCCGCTCGGCATCCGCATCGGGGTAGCCGATCCCAAACGAGCAGACGAAGCGGTCGAGCTGGGAGTGGGGCAGGGGGAACGTCCCCACGTCTTCGTAGGGATTCTGCGTCCCGATGACGAAAAAGGGCTGCGGGAGAGGATGGGAGACACCGTCGATGGTGACGTGCCCCTCCTCCATCGCTTCGAGAAGTGCCGACTGGGTCTTGGGCATGGCGCGGTTGATCTCATCGGCGAGGAGAAACGGCGTGAAGATGGGGCCTTTTTTGAGGACGAAGTCGCTGGATTTTTGACTGAAGTAGTTGACACCGATGATGTCGGAGGGGAGCATGTCGCTGGTAAATTGTATCCGCCCAAACGCCAGTCCCATCACCGCTGCGAAACGTTTGGCCAATGTGGTCTTGCCGACCCCGGGGATGTCTTCAAGTAGCACATGTCCTCCAGAGAAAAAAGCCGCCAAGGTCAGACGCGCCACCTCCCGCTTGCCGACGAGTTTTGCTTCGATGGCATCGAGGATTGCTTCGGTCAAGATGCGCGTATCGGTCGGTATGCTCTCGTCGCTTTTCATGGATGTGCCACCACGTCTTGGGTGAGGAGGATGCGTCGGGTGGGATCGTCCAGATCGTAGGCTTCGACGATGATGTGGTCACCGGGCTGGAGATAGTGGTGCTGACCAAATTCCGTATACTCGGTCGCACCGATGGAGACGAAGAGGGTGGCGGGGTAGTCGGCTGCGGCGAAGAGCTCGGCGATGTTTTCGAGGGGGCCGGTATCTTGCTGGTGGTTGATCCGGTCGATGAGCCAGCGGGTGAGCGTGCCGTAGAAGTAGCTGTACCCCGTCAACGGTGCATCGACTCCGTAGGGGTGGATGATGCCGTCCCGCACGAGGAAGCTGCGCAGGTAGAAGCTGTCCATCACCCCGCCGGGCTCGAAGGTGTCGATCTCGATCCAGATATCCCCTTTCCCTTTGGAGTGTGCGTGCCAGCTCTTCTTTTCGCTGATTTTCAGCGCCCCATCCCGGCGGATTGTGGTGTCGTTGAAGACGGTAAACTGCCGGGCGACCAAGTCAGTGACGGTGTGCGTTTCATCGTACACGACATCAAACAAGATCCCGATCTCAGGCTCTACCTGCGCGTTGGCCTCTTCTTTGGGCAGTACCAGTCGGGTCTTGCTGATGGGATAGACCCCGAGGAAGCCCTCACTCCCGGGGAGATAAAACGGGAAGATCCCCTTAGGCGCGTTCGCCGCCTCGACTTCGACATCGAGGAAGTCATTCATCTCTCCGGCTTGCTCGAGATGATGGGCAAAATTCCCGGCGACACCGAGACAAATTGTGTTTCGCAGCATGGTGAGCTCCTGTGTTTTGGTGGGGCATGATAGCGTATGGGGGTTAACGATCCCATACACGAATGGTTGTCCATCGCGTGCTATACTCGGCATCGACAGTTGCACACTGTCAAACACTTTTCAAGGAGACCTTATGGCCACTTCACTTGTGACACGAGAGGCACCGGCTTTTAGCATGGATGCCTACGATGCTGCGACGGGGAGATACACAACCGTCAGCAGTGAGGATTATGCCGGGCACTGGACAGCGATTTGCTTCTATCCCGGTGATTTTACGTTTGTTTGACCCACCGAATTGGCTGCCGTGAATGCAGCATCCCATACCTTTGATACGTTGGGTGTCAAGCTCCTGGTGGTATCGTGTGATACCAAATTTTCCCACAAGCGTTTCGTCGAAACCGAGCCGCTGATGAAAGATTTCAAGCTCATGATGGGTGCGGACAACACGCACAAAGTCGCCAAGGCCTTTGGTGTGTATTCCAAAGCCGACGGCGTAGCGATCCGGGGACGTTTCTTGATCAACCCCGAAGGGATCGTCGTCGCGCAGGAAGTGCTCACCCCGCCGGTCGGACGGAATGTCAACGAATTCCTCCGACAGATCGAAGCCTTCCAGCATGTCGCCGCCACTGGCGAAGTCTGCCCGGCCAACTGGCGCCCCGGCAAAAAGACCCTCCCGGTCAACACCGATGTCGAAGCCATGACGGGCAACGTCGGCAGTTACATTACCCTTGAGGAGATTCTCTCGTAGATTGCTTTTTTGCTGTATCTGCCGGATTTCCGGCAGGTATGGTTAGATAATGTATCTCTTGAGGGAATCAAGTTGTGATTATTTGAAAATGCAAAAGGATAAAATCATGGAAATATCAGCAAGAGATAGAGAAATGTACAATGAATTAGCGGTTAGGCTAAGCGCTGCATACTTCTCTTATACACTTGGGAATAACAGCATGGATTATCATAGAAAAAAATACATGAGTAATAAGGTAGTTGATGACTACTGGATGAAGTTAGCAATGATTGTTCAAAAAGATGTTTCTTCAAATATTGAATCCGCATTCTTTCATCAATGAGAAAACAATTTGTCCGTATTTTGGTGCGAAGTATAGATACGGCGTATGGTATTCCAACGAGTTTAGCAGTTATTGACATGGGGTTTATATCAGTAAATGATAAAATCCAATAATGTATTGCCATCGCAAGGTGAACGTTTTCAGTGGGGTTGAAACCCAAGCTCCTTGACGGTGGCGTGTCTATTATCCTTTTTGTTATATAATGATACAAATAGACAAAAGGATGTCAAATGAACATCTCTGCCACAGAACTCAAACAAAAAACCCATTTGCTGAGCAACATCAAACAGGAAGATATCGTCGTGACGAAGCGTTCTAAGCCTTTTGCAGTGATCGTGGATTACGAGAAGTATCAAGCTCTCCAACGGGAGATCAACGCCAAAAAGATCCAGAACAGACTCGAGGCGATCGACTCCCTCGGTGCGTTTCATCTCGGCGGCAAGGACTATGCCCAGATCAAAAGTGAAGCGAAGATATGAAGATTTTTTTGGATGCCAATATCATCTTGGATATGATCGATCTCGATCGCGATAATGCTGAAAAAACCAAAGAACATTTGAAAACGTACATCTACAACGCAGATGAGCTCTACACCAGTTGTGACATCTTCACAACGGTTTATTATGTGGCGTCCAAGAAGATCGAGTATCAACGGTTGCTCGATACGCTGGAAAAACTGCTGCGTTTTATCGCGATTCTGCCCATAGACATCGACACGATTACCCGTGCGATGCACATCGGCAAAACCACCGGCCACAAAGACCTCGAAGACATCCTCCAATATCTCTGCGCTCGTGATCACGGCTGTACACGCATTATCACCAATGACAGGAGCTTTTACAGTCCGGATATTGAGGTGGAGGGGTGTCGGCAATAGCATGGCACGCATCAACCAAAAAGCATTTTATCAGAAACAGTATGATCGGTATGGGGTCTCGGCCGAAGGGGTGGCGTGGGATTCGTCGCGGACGCAGCGGCGGCGGTTTGCGGCGTTGGTCTCCATGATAGGGGATGTCGGGCAGGCATCTCTGGTGGATGCCGGGTGTGGGTTTGGGGATTTGTATCTCTACCTCCGGGAGCAGGGTGCCTCGCCCAAAAGCTACACCGGGATCGATCTGTGCGCACCGATGGTGGCCGAGGCGAAGCGGCGAACAGAGTGCACGATCCTCCAGCGGGATGTGTTGCGCCAAGCGTTACCGGTGGCGGATTGGTATGTTGCGAGTGGGTCGATGAACCTGCTGAGTCGGATGGAGACGCGGTTGTTTATCCAGCGATGTTTTGAAAAGAGCCGCAAGGGATTTGTTTTCAATCTCCTCGAAGGGCGCGAGCGTGAAGGGGAATTTAGTTATTGGCATCCCCATGAGATCCGGGAGATGTGCCGTGCTTTCACGGAGAAGATTGAAATCAAGGAGGGGTATCTTGAAGGGGATTTTACGGTGCAGTTGAGAGTGTGACATTGCGTGTATGGTATAATGATGCTGAAAGATAGGGAGTTAAAATGTATTCACTGCAAATATTAAAAAACAATATCGAATCGTTAAAACCTTATATGGAAGAGCAATACAATGTGGATAAGCTTTTTATTTTTGGATCGTATGCGCGACAAGAACAAACCACAAGCAGTGATGTGGATCTGTTGGTTGATTTTAAAAAAACACCTGATTTGCTTACTTTTATTGAGATGGAGGAGTTTTTGAAAAAGAAGCTCCAGATCAATGTAGACCTCATTCCTAAACGCAAGCTCAAACGTCAACTGCGTGATGAAATTCTTAAAGAGGCTATAGCAATATGAAGCGAAATTATAAGCTGTTTCTTGAAGACATTGGTGAAAGAATCACTATGATTGATCAGTACACAGCGGGGATGTCTTTTGAAGAATTTGTGCAGGACGACAAAACTGTCAGTGCCTGCATTCGTGAAATAGAAGTTATCGGCGAAGCCGTGAAACAGATTCCCAAAGATATTACAGATAGATTTGATGATTTACCGTGGTCGCTTATGGCAAAAATGAGAGATAAGTTGATCCACTGGTATTTTGAAATTGATGAAGAGATCGTGTGGAAAGTCATCAAAGAGAAACTTCCGGATATCAAAATTCAAATTGATAATATTATTGAAGTCGTTTGATCCACTTGGCTAAAAATTTACCCCTTCCTCTGTGCCACATACAACCCCAATAATATCAATCCCCCTGCTACCATCATTGTCGGCGTGATGTGCTCGTGCAAAACGATCACGCCGGTGATGGCTGTCAAAAGAGGGACGAGATAGATGTAGTGGCTCGCCGCGATCGAGCCGATCCGTTCGATCCCCTGCTGATAGAGGAGAAATGCCAGCCCGGATGAGAGGAGGCCGAGGTAGAGGAGGTTGCCCCAGACAACTGGGTGGACGAGGGGGGCGAAATGGAGCGGGGTGCCGTCGATCAGGCGGTAGAGGAGCATCAGCACCAGCCCGTAAAAGAAACTCTTGCGGGTGATTTCGATGGTGTGGTAGCCGGTGGGGGTACGTTTGAGCAGGGCAGAGTAGAGGGCAAAGGTGATGGCACCAAAGAGTGCCAGCACGTCGCCCCGGAAGCGCAGTTCGAAGCGGTGCCCCTCGAAGAGGATCATTCCCATCCCCGTCATCGCCAGGATGAAGCCAAACAGAAGCTTACGGTTGAAGTGCTCGTCGTCGATGATAAAATGGGCGAGGATGGCAGTCAAGAGGGGAATGGCACCCATGAAGAGGCCGACGTTGGTCGCCTGGGTGTATTTGAGCGCGAAGTTTTCAAAGAGAAAATAGATGAAAATCCCCAATGCCCCCACGATAAAAAAATAGAATTCATCCCGCCAGGAGTGGGGGAGTCGCCAATGGGGATAGATCAGAAGCAGGGCACCGTACGCCAGAACGAAGCGATCAATCATGATCTCGATGGGGGTGAGATACGCCAGGAGGACTTTGTTGCCGACAAAGGCGGTGCTCCAGATGGCGATGGTGACAAAGGCGAAGAGGTGCCCGATCAGGCGGGAGCGACTCACGGGTCAGCCGCCGAGGTATTTCTTGCGCACCTCGTCGTTGCCGAGCAGTTCGGAGCCTGGGCCCTCGAGTGTAATCGATCCATTCTCCAAGACGTAGCCGTAATCGGCGATCCCCAGTGCTGCAAAAGCATTTTGCTCTACGAGGAGGATGGTGATCCCCTTGTGCTCCTTGAGCTCAATAATGATCTCGAAGAGTTCCCCGACGATCTTGGGTGCCAAGCCGAGGCTGGGCTCATCGAGCATGAGGAGCTTGGGCTCACCCATGAGGGCACGGGCGATGGCGAGCATTTGCTGTTCGCCACCACTGAGGGTACCGGCCATCTGCTCCCGCTTGCCATTGAGCCGGGGAAACATCTCATACATCTCATCCCGAAGGCGTTCATAATGGTCGTCATTGTTGAACGCCCCCATGCGGAGGTTTTCATCCACGGTGAGGTTGATAAAGACATGACGACCCTCGGGGACGAGTGAGATGCCGTCCCGGACGATGGTGTGGGTCTTGGCGCGGGAGAGATCCCGATCGCCGGAGCGCACTTCGCCTTTCTTTTTGATGGCGTTGACGATGGCATTGAGGGTGGAGGTCTTGCCGGCACCGTTGGCCCCAATCAATGTGACGATGGTTCCTCGTTTGACATGGATGTCGATGCCACGCACGGCAGCGATCACTCCATAATAAACTTCGAGATTGCGAATATTAAGCATGTTTGAACTCCCCGAGATAGGCGGTGATGACTTTGGGATCGACGATGGCATCGGCGGGCTCGCCGACGAAGATGTTTTCACCATAATCCAGCACGGTGACCAAATCGCACATATTGTTGACAAATTTCATGTCGTGCTCGATCAGGAGGATCGTCAGACTGAAGTCCTTTTTGATCTTGTGGATGATGTGGCTGAGATCTTCGGTTTCGCTGGGGTTCATCCCGGCGGCAGGTTCGTCGAGCAGGAGGAGCTTGGGATCGGTCGCCACCGCACGGGCGATCTCGACCTTGCGTTGATTGCCATAGCTCAGTGCCGTCGCCTCATTGTCAGCCAAATCCGCGATACCAAACTCTTCGAGGAGCTCCATCGCCTGGGCTTTGATCCGTTTCTCATGACTCCAATAGCGAGGGAGTCGGAAAATCGCCTCAAAGTAGCTGTAGTGCATCCGGTTGTGATAGCCGATGAGGACATTGTCCAAAACGCTCATACTCTTAAAGAGGCGGATATTTTGAAACGTCCGGGCGATGCCGATATCGACCACTTTGTTGGGTTTGGTGCCGGTGATCTCCGCTCCGTCGAAGAGGATCTTCCCCTCGGTGGGGATGTAGTTGCCGGTGATGTTGTTGAAGATCGTGGTTTTTCCGGCACCGTTGGGGCCAATCAAGCCGTAGATCTCCCCTTTTTGCACCGAAAAGGAGAGTCGGTCGATGGCGGTAACCCCGCCGAAACGCATCGTCACATCCTGGATGGTGAGGATTGGTTGGCTCATGCATCACCTCCTGTATTTTGCTGGCGGCGTCCGAGACGTTTGCGGACGGTATCGCCGATCTCCTTGTCTCCGAAGAGCCCTTTGCGGGCAAAGAGCATCATGATGACCAGGAGTATCGCGAAGACCACCATCCGCATCCCCGGGTGGGCACCAGTGTGGTAGCCGAAAATGTCCATGTCATCGTCAAGGAAGCGGAGCCACTCCATCCCCCCCATGACAAGTACGGTCGCCAGGAGGGTACCGCTCATGCTGCCCAGACCACCAAGGACGATGATGATGAGCAATTGAAAGGTCAAGAGGAAGGTAAATTGATCGGGTGAAATGGTGGTGAGGAAGGAGGC
>WFMQ01000034.1 GCA_015488995.1 Nitratifractor sp.
ATTAATTTTAGATGAACCTGATATTTATTTACATCCGAATTGGCAAAAACAAGTTATTCAAATGTTGATCAGTTTTCTCAAGAACAATTATCCTCGTATAAATTTTCATATTATTTTTACAACTCATTCCCCCTTCCTCCTCTCCGACATCCCAAAACAAAACATCATCTTCCTTGATACCGATGAAAACGGCAAATGTATAGTAGTCGATGGTCTCAAAGAAAAAAAAGAGACATTTGGTGCAAACATCCATACTCTCCTGAGCGACAGTTTTTTTATGGACAATGGGCTGATGGGTGAGTTTGCAAAAGGTAAAATAGATGAAGTTATCAAACTTTTGAACAAAGAAAAAATGGATGAAGAAGAATTGAAATATTGTGAACAAATTATCTCTATTATCGGTGAACCAATTGTTAAAAATCAGCTTCAGCGTATGTTGGATAGTAAAAGGCTAAAAAAGATTGATCAAATAGATAAAATCAACGAAGAAATAGAACTCCTCAAACACCGCCTTGACTTTTTGAGAAAAAACAAATGACTGTGATTAATAGCATACACTTAGAAAGATTTGCACACGAACATTTTGAAGGGATCAAAGACAAACTTGGGGACTTTCCCGCCGGGAAATATTCGTTACAAGAGGTCATCACGGCAAAACCTGATAAGTTACACGAAATAGCTATATGGGCAAAAGATAAAACCAATGAATATAAATTTATGATAGGCAAATACAAAAACTTCACAACCAAGAAAACAGAATATGATGCCTATGATTTAGCTCGCAAACTCAATGTCAATGTCTGCCCATACTGTAATATTAATCCAACATACACGGTCATAACAGAAAACGGAAAAAAGATCACTCGACCTGAGTTTGACCACTTTTACGATAAGGACACCTATCCTATCCTTGCACTTTCGTTTTACAATCTCATCCCATCTTGTCATACTTGCAACGCTACTCTGAAAGGACAAGAGAGCTTTTCAAATCTGACTCACATAAATCCATATAGTGAAAGCTTTGACAAGGTGGCCAAGTTTCATTTGAAGATTGGAGATAGTAGTTTTTATTACTCGAGTGGCGGATTTGAACTCAAACTAAAAAGCGAAGACAAAAAAGCCAAGAACAACATAAAAAGTTTTGAGCTTGAATCACTATATGAGAATCACAAAGAGATAGTGCTGGAACTCATACAAAAAGAAGCCATCTATAACGAAAGCTATTTGGATGAACTCTTGACTCAATATGAGGGAACACTTTTTAAAAACAAAGAGGATTTACAGCGGCTCATCAGCGGTGGATACGTGAGCGAAGACGAGATAAACAAGCGCCCCCTCTCCAAACTCATCAAAGACATCTCCCAAGAGCTTGGGTTGATATAGGTATTTGGACAAATGACACATCAAGGAGACAACAATGCGACGCTTTGACCCCACCGATGCCCAGACCCTCATGGCGATCCTCAAAGCCCGTCGAGATGTGCGCGGCAACCACTTCACCGATGAGCTGGTGAGTGATAAGGAGATCGATACCATTCTCGAAGCGGGGCTCTATGCCCCATCGGTTGGGTATTCGCAGCCGTGGAAGTTTGTCGTCATCCGGGACCGGGCGATCCAGGAGCAGGTGTACGATGAGTTTGCCCAGACACATAAAAAAAGTCAAAAAAAGTTCAAACACCGCCCCCTCTATGCCCGGCTCAAGCTCGAGGCACTCCGAGAGACGACGGTGCACATCGCGGTCTTTTATCACCATCAAGGGGGTGCGATCCTCGGGCAGACTTCGCAGGGGGATGCCGGGCGGTACAGTGTCGCGGCGGCGATTGAGAATATGTGGCTCATGGCGCGGGCGATGAACATCGGGATCGGATGGGTGAGCATCATCCGTCCCAAAAAGATCCGCCAAATGATTGGATTGGGCAAAGCGTATCAACTGGTCGGCTACCTCTGCGTGGGCAAAGTGAGCACCTTTCTCGACCGTCCCGAGCTGGAATCGATGGCGTGGGAAGCGCGTAAGCCCACAGAGCAGACGGTACTGCGACTGGAGCCGGGTGCGGTACGTGGCAGCACAGACTCGATCGGCATTATCCGGGGGAGCCATGCCTTTCTCAAGCCGCTGATCGGGAAGCGGGCGACCTTTATCCTCTCCCTCTCCAACACCGCCACGGCAAAAATCAAAGGGATTACCCAAGCAGGACTTCCCGACCTCATGCACCTCACCCCCACGTTGGATGCAGAGTTCCTCTCTCGTGGCAGGCTCAAAAGCCTCAAAAAACTCCCCAAAACCCACTCCGGCATCCCCACACCCGCCCTCATCACCCGTGCCATCGAGATGCTGCACCCCTTTGGTCGGATCGAAGCACTCGATCTTGGTCTGGATACCCCGCCGAAATTTAAAGGACGCTTGCACACGTTTGGCATCCCACCCAGTGATTCGATCGCTACGGGAGCCAGGATCGATGCTCGGGCCGTGTTTGAGCGAGGATTGACATTTGGGCGACACTACACGCCCAAAGACCCCTATGTGATCCTCGGGGAGTCCGTGCCGTCGGGTACCACCACCGCGACCGCGACCGCGCTGGCATTGGGCTACCCGGCACGCGATCTGTTTTCCTCCAGCTTCCGCCATGTCCCCGACTCGATACGGGAGCAGACGATCGATGCCGCGCTGGATCGGGTCGAGGGGATGAGTGATCCCTTTGATATCCTCTCTGAGGTGAGTGACAATATGCTCATCTTCAATGCTGGATTTATCCTCGGCGCAAACGGCCGCTTCCCCATCCTGCTCGCCGGCGGCACCCAAATGGCTGCGGTGCTGCTGGTGGTCAATCGGTTGGGTCGAGAGGGTGGTGTGCCATTGCACACCCTACGCGAGAGGATTGCTTTGGCTACGACAAAATGGGTCGCGCATGATCCCCACTCAGACATCGCTGCACTTCTGAATATGTTGGAGGTTCCGATCGATGCGTATTATGCTGCGTTTGACTTCTCATTGGCACACCAACCGGCACTCAAACGCTACGACGAGGGGGAGGCCAAAGAGGGGGTCGGAGCCGGCGGAGCACTCGTGTACGGGCTCCTGAACGGGCTAACCCAAGCGGAGATCACACGGCAGGTGGAGGGGTATGTGGGGTGATCGATCGCTGGCCGGGATCAAATCTTCCCCTGCACTACGCGAAACCCTCTCGGGGAAACGCAGCGAAACTTGGAGGCAGGATACGGAGATGTGTTGTAGTGGACACCGGAGAGCTGGATGGTATTGCGCCTCCCGTGTTTGTCGGTAAAGGTCAGTCGGTTCAGCTGCCCTTTGCGGTCGAGGGTGAGGAGAAAATGGTATCCGTGGTAGTTGGATTTGTACAGGTTGCCACGGTAGCGATGGGCGACTTTGAGGATCTGCATCATGTCGAGAAGGCTCCCGACATCGTAGCGGATGACGGTGTGCGCCGTGTAATCAATCCATTTGACATCGGCCTTGTAGTTGCACGCTTTTTGTCGAGACGGACGGACAAAATTGGCGATGAAGGCGCGGGAGCGGTTGACATAAACGGTGCCGGAGTAGCGGTAGATTTGTCCATTCCCTGCCATCGAAATGGTGAAGTGCGCCGAGAGGCTTCCAGGAACCGTGACGGCATACGCTTGCAGAGATACCGCTGTGAGCAGTGAGAGGAAAAACAGTTTAAACATCTTCATGTGTGACTCCTTGTGTAAAGTGTGTGATGGGGATCAAAGGAGATTTTTGACCCGTTCGAGAAGTTGCTCGTGGTTTTTGAGGGTGATCTTCTTGCGGGTGCTTTCGAGTACCCCCTCCTCCCGGAGCTTCTTCATGTGGCGATCGACGACATGGCGAACGGTGCCGATGAGGTTGGCCAGCTCGGTGTGGGAGAGACCGTCGAGGATGCCGTGCCCGTGTGCATCCTTGCGCTCGATGTTTTGGACGATGAGTTTGAGGAGGCGTTCTTGGGTATCGAGCAGGGTCAGATCACTCGCCAGCTCTTCCACATGGCGGAGTTGGTGGGCGACGTATTTGAGGATAATTTCACCAAAAATTGGGTAGTCATACATCCACTCCCGTACTTTGCCGATGGGGAGACGCAGCGCACTCCCCGCCTCGAGGATCTCCACCA
This sequence comes from Nitratifractor sp., assembly GCA_015488995.1. Classification (GTDB taxonomy): domain Bacteria; phylum Campylobacterota; class Campylobacteria; order Campylobacterales; family Sulfurovaceae; genus S017-3. The sequence goes on from WFMQ01000034.1 coordinate 4,122, forward strand.
TCACCTCATGCGCCTGCCCATCAAGCAGAGCCACGGTATCAAACATATCCCCCCGACTCATCAGGTAGATCGTCTGCTCTTTGGCATGGGTCAGGCTCATTTGGAAGACTTTTACCTTGCCACTGAGAAAGATAAAAAAGTACTGGAGTGTATCGTCGTAGTCAAACACTACCCCCTTGCGATCAAATTCGATGATCGTCCCGTGGGTTTCAAGCTCCCGCTGGAGTTGTTCCCCCATCACGCCAAACGCATCCAACTGCAACCAACTCATGACCCGTACCCCCCGCAAACCATTCCACCACACACTCGCTCACTCATGACGTACGCATCCCAACCTACCCCTTGATCCGATCATACGAAGGGGGGACATCGCACTGCAACTGCTCGGGGGGGAACGGTGTCTCCCCATAGTGAACTTCATGGAAATGAATGTTCACGACGTTGTCCATCCCATCAGTATAGGCGATTTGTTCCAGTTGCCCTTTGGGATCGACCTTGAGCGTGTAGCGTGTCCCGTGGTAGCGGGCGAGGTACAAATCACCACGGTACGGTTTGGCACGCTTGAGCACCTGCATCGGATCCAGCAGGCTCCCCACTTTGTAGATCACCACCTGTTGCAATCGGTGGTCGATCACCCGCACCCGATCCCCATCCCCGCAGATTTCACGCCGCGTAGGTGACGTGTAACGCCACCGAAATTCATGCGAGCGGTTCAAGAGCAGCTCACCGGTATAGCGCACGATTTTCTTGTTGGGTGGGGTGACCGTCTGGACAAACGTAGCAGAGACCTGTACCGGTACACGTATTTCGCCCAGCAACAAGAGAGGGACCATCATCATCAGCAGACGCACCAACACCATCCCCTCCCTTTGCTTAATAAAGCATATCATATCAAAGTGAGCCTTGAGGGTAGATTGAATTTGGTGTGTGGTACGTACCGCATCAACATCCTTTACACATCTTTTCGATAGAATAAGCCAATTTTTTCAATATGGATGGCTTAATTATGGCAAACGTACTCAGTAAAGTATTTGGAACCGCCAACGACCGTAAAGTCAAGGCGTACCTCAAGCGTGCCCAGCGTATCAACGCACTCGAGGGACAATATGAAGCGATGGATGACGAGGCGCTCCAAGCATCTTTTGGTGACCTAAAAGCCTCCGTGCAATCTGGCGAGCGCACCCTTGATGATGCTATGTACGATGCGTTTGCGATCACGCGTGAGGCGAGCAAGCGCGTCCTCGGGCTCCGCCACTACGATGTCCAGCTCGTCGGGGGGATGGTGCTCCACGAGGGGGACATCGCCGAGATGAAGACCGGGGAGGGGAAAACCCTCGTCGCCACCCTCGCCGTCGCGCTCAACGCCATGACCGGACGCGGTGTCCACGTCGTCACCGTCAACGACTACCTTGCCCAGCGCGATGCCGATGAGATGGGGCAGCTCTACAGCTTCCTCGGCTACACCACTGGCTGCCTCACCGCCGGGATCGACGACGAAGCCGAACGCAAAGCCCAGTACGATGCCGACATCACCTACGGCACCAACAACGAATACGGCTTTGACTACCTGCGGGACAACATGAAAACCCGCGCCGATGAGAAAGTCCAGCGTGATCACTTCTACGCCATTGTCGATGAAGTGGACTCCATCCTCATCGACGAAGCCCGAACACCGCTCATCATCTCCGGTCCAGCCCAGCGGGATCAAAACCATTACTACACCGCCAACACCGTCGCCCTCCAGCTCGAAAAAGGGGAAGAGCTCCCCACCAAGGCTGGCGAAGAGAAGAAGAGCACCGGTGACTTCACCGTCGATGAGAAAAACCGTACCATCATCATGACCGAACAGGGGCTTGAGAAAGCGGAAGAGCTCTTCGGCGTCGGCAATCTCTACAGCAGTGACAACGCCATCCTCGCCCACCACCTCGATCAGGCGCTCAAAGCGCACCATCTCTTCGAGCGAGATGTCGATTATGTCAATCGAAACGGAGAGATTGTCATCGTCGATGAATTCACGGGCCGCCTCAGTGAGGGGCGCCGCTACAGCGAAGGGCTCCATCAGGCTCTCGAGGCCAAAGAGGGGGTCGAGATCCAAGAAGAGTCCCAAACTCTCGCCGAGATCACCTACCAAAACTACTTCCGGATGTACGACAAACTCGCCGGGATGACCGGAACGGCGCAAACCGAAGCGACGGAGTTTAGCCAAATCTACGGACTCGAAGTGATCTCCATCCCCACCAATGTCCCCGTCGAACGGATCGATCGCAACGACCTCATCTACAACACCGAAGAGGAGAAGATCGAAGCCGGCGTCAAAAAGATCAAAGAGCTCCACGCCAAAGGGCAACCCGTCCTCGTCGGTACCGCCTCGATCGAGAAGAGTGAGCTCATCCATGAAGCCCTCACCAAGGCCAAAATCCCCCACCACGTGCTGAATGCCAAAAACCACGCCAGCGAAGCGGAAATCATCCTCAACGCCGGCCAAAAAGGGGCCGTCACCGTCGCGACCAACATGGCCGGACGGGGGGTTGACATCAAGATCGACGACGAAGTACGTGCACTCGGCGGGCTCTTCATCCTCGGAACCGAACGCCACGAAAGTCGCCGGATCGACAACCAGCTGCGCGGCCGCTCCGGACGGCAGGGGGATCCGGGAGAGAGCCAGTTTTTCCTCAGCCTCGATGACAACCTCCTTCGGATCTTTGGCAGCGAAAAAATCCGCAACATTATGAACAAACTCGGCGTCGAGCGGGGCGAATACATCGATTCCAAACTCGTCACCCGCAGCGTCGAAAAAGCGCAGAAAAAAGTCGAGTCGATGCACTACGAATCGCGGAAAAACATCCTCGAATACGACGACGTCGCCAACCACCAGCGCAAAGCGATCTACGCCTTCCGCAATCAGCTCCTCGATCCCGAGTACGACATGGCAGCCAAAGTGACCGAGAACCACCACGACTTCGTCCGGACGCTGATGGAGCGGGTCGAAATCTATGGCGGGATGCCGAGCGAAGACTTCGATCTCGAGGGGCTCTGCCGGGAAGTATACGAAAACAGCGGTCTCACCATCGATTCAGAGGATCTCAAAGAGAAGGAACCCCACGACATCGAAGCCTACATCGTCGAAAAAATGCTGGCCGCCTACGAAGAGAAGATGGCACCGTTTGTCCCCGAACAGCGCAAAGAGATCGAGAGCATCCTCTATCTGCAAATCCTCGATCCCCAATGGCGGGATCACCTCTACGAGATGGATGTCCTCAAGACGGGAATCGGTCTGCGTGGCTACAACCAAAAAGACCCCCTCACCGAATACAAGCAAGAGAGTTACCGCCTCTTTGAGACGTTGGTGGAGCGGATCAAATTTGAAGCCGTCAAACTTCTCCATCTCGTGGAGTTCAATTTCGAGGAGCCTGAGTCGGAGCTGATCGAGCTGGAGCAAAAACTTGACGCGCTTGAAATCGCTCAAGACAAAATGGTCGAGCACGGTTTTGAGACCGAAGAGCCTGAGACGGAGCCCTCCAAACTCCAGCCCATCGTCGCCACCAAAAAACCCAAACGCAACGACCCCTGCCCCTGTGGCAGTGGCAAAAAATACAAACACTGCTGCGGAAAAAGCGGCCCGAAAAAGGGTGACTTGGCTTGAGGACAGCCCCCCAAACCCATCGGCGTTTTGTCGCCACCTTTGTCCGGCACTACCTTCGCTACGACCGCGACAACCCTTTCATTTTCCTCTCCACTCTGTTGGCGTTTCTCGGGATCGCCGCCGGTGTCATGGTGCTCATGGTCGCCATGGGGATCATGAATGGCACCTACACCCAGTTCCGCGATCGCCTCTTTGTGATGAACTACCCTCTCACCATC
>WFMQ01000035.1 GCA_015488995.1 Nitratifractor sp.
GCAGGAGCTACCCCAGGGTGGGTTCAACCTCGATCTTATCTGCCTCTTCTTTGCGGAGAGCGATGGTGGTCGTCCCCACTTCGATCTCGATGGTTTGCTTGGCAAGCGAACACTCACGTATCACCACTTGCTCCCCCGGCAAGATCCCAAACGACGCGAATCGGTCACGCAATATTTTGTCCGCCTTCAACGCGACAATCTCCGCCGTATCGCCTTTGTGTAATGCACTCAATACCATCTCAAACTCCTACTATGATGCGCGTCAGATGATACGCAAACAGACTCAGTACCCACGCCGTGGAAGTCGTGAACACAAACAGATAGACCAGATACTTCCAGCCGCCCGCCTCTCGGGTGAAGACCGCCGATGCGGCAAAACACGGCAGGTAGATCATCACAAAGACGATAAACGCGATCGCGGCGGGCAAGGGGATGTGGGCACGCAATGCTGCGATGAGACCTCCGTTTTGTGCGTCGGTACTCTCCCCCTGTGCGTACAGTACTCCAAGGGTCGAGACGACGACTTCCTTGGCGGCCAGTCCTGCTTCGAGTGCCACACTCATCCGCCAATCAAAGCCCAACGGCGCGAAGAACGGTTCGGTTGCTTTGCCGACTTGCCCGAGATAGCTTTGCTCCAACTGGACAGAGCTCTCCTCATTTTGTAGGTGCTGTTTCTGTTCAGATGTAGCAGCGTGTTCGATCTTGGCCGCGTACGTGGACGCGATCGTGTCGCTCTTGGGGTAATTGCTCGCAAACCACACGAGGATCGATGCCGCGAGGATGAAGGTTCCGGCCTTTTTGAGGTAGCTGAGTGCCTGACCATACACCGTATGCCAAATCAGTCGCCACGAGGGCCAGCGGTACTTGGGCATCTCCATGACGAAGGGCTCTTCCTCCCCCTTGAAGACAAAGGTCTTGAGTGCTTTGGCCATCACGAGCCCCAGCAGTGCTCCACTGATGTAGATCAAGAACAAAATATTCCCAGCTTGATCCTGTCCAAAAAAGGCTCCAGCAAAGAGGACATAGATGGGCAATCGTGCTCCGCAACTCATAAATCCGAGGATAAAGAGGGTGATGAGTCGCTCCCGTTCGTTTTTGAGCGTGCGAGCAGCCATGTACGCCGGCACAGTGCATCCGAAGCCCGTCACGAGGGGGATGAAGCTCTTGCCGTGCAAACCGAACTTGTGGAAAAACCCATCAAGGAGGAACGCCACCCGTGCCATATAGCCGGTGGTCTCCAGCAGGGCAATCCCCAAAAAGAGGATGAGGATATTGGGCAGAAACATCACCACCGCACCCACCCCAGCGATGATACCATCAGCTACCACCTGTCCGAGTATCCCGTCTCCCAGCATGGCATGTGCCTGCTCACCCAGCCAGCCAAAACCGGCATCGATCCAATCCATCGGCACCGCTCCGAGGGTAAACGTCAACTGAAACAGTGCCCACATGAAGAAGAGAAATAGGGGGATGCCGAGAAATTTATTGATGAGGAGTTTGTCGATCTTCTGAGTGGGGTTTTTGGCGCGCATGGAATGCAGAGCCATCACCTCCATCTTGGCTCCCTTGGCAAAGGCAAAATGCTCATCGGCAAAAATCGCATCGAGGTCTTTGGTCTCGCTGTGGAGGTAGATGTGCTCCAGCCCCTCCCTCAAGATCGGTAACAGTTCGATCCAGATGGGGGTGTCGTGCATCCGCTTGTACCAATCGGTATCCTCCTGGAGTAAGCGTACAGCCAACTGCCGGTACGGGATTGGACTGCGGTAGTGTTTCTCCTCGAGGAAAGCGACGATCCGAGCGATCTCCTCTTCGATCGCATCGCTGTAGATCACTTTGGCGGTCGTCTGGGGTTTTTCATACACCTCAACTATGGCCGATTTGAGTGCATCGATCCCCTCTCCTTGCGCGGCACTCGCCTTGATCACCGGCACACCGAGGATGCGGGAGAGCTGTTCGGCATCGATTTCGATCCCCTCTTTTTGCGCTTCGTCCATCATGTTGAGTACCACAATCATCTTGCGACCTGTCTCCATGAGCTGGGTGGTCAACAATAGATTGCGTTGGAGATTGGTCGCGTCCACGACATTGACGATGATGTCATAGTCGTCATTTCGGAGGAACTGCTTGGTCACCTTCTCCTCGATGGTGTAATCAGTCAGTGAGTAAGCACCCGGGAGATCGATGATGTGAATATCGTAATCGGCATCACGTGTGGGGTCGGGGTAGACAAACTCCACTTCGGTCTTGTCCACCGTCACCCCAGAGAAGTTCCCTACCTTGAGATGGGCATCCGAGATGGCATTGACGAGGGAGCTTTTGCCTACATTGGGTTGACCGGCAAGTGCGATCATTATTTTTTTCACGTGGTGATCCTTATTGGATAGATGATAAGTATTCTCATGCGTGAAAATATAGCCACTTGTCCCTTGAAAGAATATTAAATCTGAGAATGATTATCAAAGATATTTTTTGGCATCTCTTTTTTTCGATGTGGGCTATGTGTGTCGCGTCCCATCCAGTACTGGGACGAACAGGCAGGGCTCGATCGCTTCGGAGGTGATGTGCCCTTTCCGCTTGTAGTAGCGGGTGATGATTTGCAGACCATCTTGGTTGATTGGGGCGACGAGGATACCCCCTTCGGCCAACTGATCAAACAGCACCTGTGGGACACGATCCGCCGTCGCCGAAAAGATGATCCGTTCAAAGGGGGCATACTCCTTCCACCCTCGCTGACCATCATCATAGCGGGTGATGATGTTGTCCATCCCCAAACGGCGGAAACGTTCCCGTGCCTCTCGCAGCAGCGGCTCGATCCGCTCTATGGTAAAGACCCGACGTACCATCTGGGCGAGGATGGCCGCTTGGTACCCACTGCCACACCCCACCTCCAAGACACTGTCAACCCCCCCGAGCTCCAAATGTTGCGTCATTTTCGCCACGGTGAGGGGCGATGAGATCCATTGATCGGAGTGCATCGGGAGTGCGTCGAGTTTGTACGCCATGTGGGCGAAGCCTGTCGGGACAAATGCTTGACGATCGACCGAAAGAAGTGCCCGCTGTACCGCTTCAGTGAGCGGAAACTCACTGTCCATCGCTTCGACCATCTTTTTCAAGTGCATCTGTGCTACCATTGTTTACCTGCTGTGCATTATTGCGGCACCGACGCATCCCATCACGGGTGGGGATGCTTGAGGATGCGCAATAGAAAATTTGTGCAGAAGTTTAGCGAATTTTTCGTTATTACCTCATGACGATGTATCGGCGCATCGTCCGCAACAGTCGCCGATCGATCTCACCAGAGAGGATCTCTCGCATATCATCGATCACCATACCCCCATTGGGGGAGTAGATGCCACTTGAGGATGCCATGGAGTCTTTGGCACTGTTGGCGACGAGTACATACGTCTGATTCATCACCCCCAATGCCGGAGCCAGGATCTCGAGGTGACGCTTGCGTGGCATGCCCCACTGGGACGGGACGAGGATCACATCGGCTCCCTCAAGCCGCTTCCAGAGCTCCTTGAATCGCAACTCAAAGCAGATCAGCACCCCATATCGCACCCCATCGATCTCGAAGAGTCGTATCCCTTCTGCCGATCCTGCTCTCAAATGCTTGTCTTCCTCCCCGAGGGTGAACAGCTTGTGCTTACTCTGCCGATGCACCACACGGTGGTCATGAAACACCACCGCATCGTTGGTGTAATGCCCATCGGCATGGCGGGTCAAGAGGGTCACCCCCACTACCTGATCCCCGACCCGCTCACACAGTCTCCGCTCCACTTCGTCCCCAAACACAGCAGCGGCCTCGAGATGCTCATAGTCGTAGTCGGTCATGCTCACTTCGGGAGCGAGGATAATGTCTTGATCTTCCAACGCTTCAAGGTGCGTCAACAGGCGATCGAGGTTGCGAGTGTACGGGGTAAGGTTTGCCATCTGAAGAACAGAGGCTTTGAGGATGTGTGACACGAGAATCGCTCCTTACGGATTTGGGGTGTTGATGTTTCAGTATTATACACTATACTACTGTTATGACAAATGCACTCGACCAACTCACCCGAATCATTCCCGACCATCCGGCACTGCGCCTCATGCACTTTGTGGAAGCGTCAACACCGCTGATCGACACGCTGGCCCCCCTCGCTCAATCCCGCGACTACGAATACCAACTCCTCGCCCTCGATGACACACTATCTGCATTACTCTTGGATCAATACGCCACAACAGACGCGATCAAAATACGTCCGATCACCTTTGACCGATCCCGCTACAACCTTCAGGCGAAACAGTACGATTTTGTGTTTGTGGAAGCCGCCGTTGAGAATAAGGAACATTTTGTCAAAACCGTATACGGTGCGATGAAAAATGCTGCAAACATTTTCCTCCTTCTTTCCACAGGAGATGCTGGGGAGATCGAAACATGGCGAAAAGTTTTGGAGGAGAATTTCTTCGTCGCTTTCAGCTCTTTTGAGCTCGACGAAGCACGGAAGGTTGTCAGTGCAAAAAAGATGCACGGATGGGGTGGGTAATTATTGACACCCCACGCACTCGGCACTGCGATCTTCCACCCCCTCCTCAGCCTTGGCCGCCTCGGGAGATTGGCTGCGGAGATAATAGGTGGACTTGAGCCCAAACTTCCAGGCATCCATGTAAATGTCATTGAGGTACTTTCCGCTGGCTTTGTCAAGGGTGATGAAGATGTTGAGACTCTGCCCCTGATCGATCCATTTTTGGCGGATCGCTCCGGCACGCACCAGCAGACGCTGATCCAGCTCATAGCTCGGGGTATAATACTGCCAATTCTCAAGGTTGAGATTGGGGACGACGACGGGGATGAGACCGGAGAGGTTCTCTTCGTACCATTTACGCTTGTAGACCGGCTCGATTGCCTGCGTCGTACCCGTGAGGATTGAGATCGAGCTGGTGGGGGCGATGGCCATGAGATAGCCGTTGCGCATGCCATCTTGGATCACTTTGTCCTTGAGTGCTCTCCAGTCGTGGGTGTACCCAAACAGCCCTCCGCGATCGACCAGCTTGACCGCTTCTGGGTTGGCCTTGTCGATGGGGAAAATCCCTTGGGACCAGTCGGAACCCTCGTAGGTGGGATAGGTTCCTTTTTCGAGTGCCAAATCGCTCGAAGCACGTATCGCATAATAACTGACTGACTCCATCACCTCATCGATCTTGTGGAAGTGCTCATCGCTTCCCCACACGATGCTTGCCTCAGCCAGCATTTGGGACTCCCCCATGACCCCCATCCCGATGGCACGGGTTTTTTGGTTGGTCGTTTTGACCTTGGCAAGCGGGTAGAAGTTGAGATCGACGACGTTGTCAAGCATCCGGATGGTGGTCGGGACGACCCGGGCAATATCTTCAGGTGTGTTGATCTTGGAGAGGTTGATGGATGCGAGGTTGCACACGGCGGTATCTCCGTCAATCTTCTCTTTGTCCACCATCCAAATCTCTTTGCCGTCCAAACTGTCAAGGGCGGTGATCTTCTTGGCGGGCTTGGTCATGCCATTGTCAACCGTCACCATCTCCTCTTCTTCGAAATACGCCATAGAACGGTCTTCGAAAATGACACGAGTTTTGTAATGGTTGGGATTGGTGTTTTGGTAAATCTCGGTACAGAGGTTGGAGCTGCGGATGACGCCGGTGTGGCGGTTGGGATTGGCGCGGTTGGCGGCATCTTTGAAGGTGAGGAACGGGTTGCCCGTCTCAAAATAGTTTCGCAGCACTTCCTTCCACAACGCTTTGGCAGAGATCACCTCTTTGGTAATGTCACCACGCTTCTCATACTCTTCGTAGAGGGCTTCAAACTCTTCGCCGTAGAGGGTGGTCAACTCTTTGACCTCATACGGATCAAACAGCGTCCACATTGCGTCCGCCTCGACCCGCTTCATAAACAGGTCGTTGATCCAGAGAGCGGGGAAGAGATCGTGTGCCCGGCGGCGCTCCTCGCCGGAGTTTTTCTTCAAGTCAAGAAAATCGCGTACATCGATGTGCCATGGCTCGATGTAGACGGCGATGGCTCCTTTGCGAGTGCCGAGCTGATCGACGGCGATGGCAACATCGTTGGCGATCTTGAGAAACGGGACGATCCCCCCTGCCGCGTGTTTGTGGCCATCGATGAACGAGCCCATCCCGCGTACCTGCATCCAATCCCAGCCGATACCGCCTCCAAATTTACTGAGCAATGCCATCTCGTTGTAGGCATCGAAAATCCCCTCGATGTTGTCCGGTGTCGAGCCGATGTAGCATGAGCTGAGCTGGTGACGAGGGGTTCGGGCGTTGGAGAGGGTCGGGGTGGCAACCATCACTTCAAACTTGCTGATGATGTCGTAGAATTTCTTCGCCCAGGTTTGTGGATCAAACTCGTTTTGCGCCAAAAACATCGCCACCCCCATGAAGAGGTGCTGCGGCAGCTCGATCGGCTCACCGCTTGTGTCTTTGATCAGATAGCGATCATACAGCGTACGGATGCCGAGGTAATTGAACTGGAGATCACGTTTGGGCTGAATGTACGCATCCAAGTCCTCGAGGTCGTATTTCTCCTTGAGGCCAAGGAGAATGCGCCCCTCCTTTTCACCCCGCTCAAAATACTCACGCAGATGGGTATAGCCGGTATGACCGGATACGCGATGATAGAGATCGTAGAGGAACAGACGTGCCGCGACAAATGTCCAATTGGGGCGATCGAGATCGATCTTGTCCACGGCGGTCTTGATGAGCGTCTCTTGGATCTCTGTACTGGTGATCATGTCACGGAAGTGCAAATGGGCATCGACTTCCAACTCACTCTGACTGACCCCTTCAAGTCCCGAAACAGCATCCGCCGTGTATTTCTGGATCTTGGATACGTCCAATGTCTCGACACGACCATTGCGCTTGACTACTCTAATCATCCCTAACCTTTGTCTGGATTCCGATAATACGCTTTGTAAACAACAGAAAATATCACGTGAAGTATGCGATACAAATCTATGTAAAAATATGGGTAATTCTATCGTTTCTATCGGATTGGCTTTGAGCCAATATCTTCGTATTTACTGGGGGAATTTTACAGAAAAGTCACTTCACCCTTTGTTAAAAATCGAAGATAATGGCTCGCTAAATTTTAGAAAAATCTTTCACATTCTCGACCCTATTTTGAGAAAGTCAAAAGGAGAAACCCCCTCCCCTTATCCGAAGACGCGGGCGAAGATTTTATCCACGTTTTTCGTGTAGTAGTCGTAGTTGAATGCCTCACGAATCTGTGCTTCACTGAGCTTCTCCCGCAACGCTTCATCGGATAGGAGGTATTGGAGATAGAGAGATTCCCCCCTGTCGTTGAGGGTGGGTTTCCCCTGCTGGATCTCTTCCCAGACTTTCATCGCATTGCGCTGGACGATCCGGTAGGCATCCTCGCGACTCACGCCCGCCTTGGGGAGCTCGAGGAGCACCCGCTGGGAAAAGACCAACCCCCCGGTGAGGTTGAGGTTTTTCATCATGTTTTCTGGCATGACGGTCAGGTTGGCAATCACGTTGTTGAACCGGTACAGCATGAAGTCACTCGTGATGAAGCTATCGGGCAGCCAAAAACGCTCGGTTGAGCTGTGGGAGATGTCCCGCTCATGCCAGAGGGCTACGTTTTCCATCGCCGGAGCCGCATACGCACGGATCATCCGCGCCAGACCGGTGATGTTTTCGGTGAGGATCGGGTTGCGCTTGTGGGGCATGGCCGAGGAGCCCTTTTGCCCCTTGGCGAAGAACTCTTCGGCTTCGTACACTTCGGTGCGCTGCCAGTGGCGCACCTGAACAGCAAATTTCTCAATGGAGCTTGCCAACAATGCCAGTGCCGTCGCGAGACGGGCATAGCGGTCGCGCTGGATCACCTGGTTGCTCACCGGAGCGGGTGCAAGCCCCAGCTCCTCCATCGCGTACTCCTCCAGCTCGAGAGGGGCATGGGCGAAGTTGCCCATCGCACCGCTGATCTGTCCCACGGCGATCACCGCCATCGTTTGCTCAAGGTTCTCCAGATGCCGCCGCATCTCATCGTACCAAACTGCCAGCACCAACCCAAACGTAATGGGCTCCCCATGGATCCCATGACTGCGGCCGACCATGAGGGTCATTTTGTGCTCCTCGGCACGCTTTTTGATCGATCCCATCACCATCTTGACATCGGCAATGATGATCTCCAGAGAGCGTTTCATCTGGAGTGCCACGGCGGTATCGACCGTATCGGAACTGGTCATCCCGTAGTGAAACCAGCGGCTCTCCTCTCCCAAAGTCTCAGAGACCGAAGTGGTGAAGGCGATCAAGTCGTGCCGCGTCACTGCTTCGATCTCATCGATACGCTCGACACTGAAGCCAGCATTCTCGACGATCTTCTGCGCATCTTCATCGGGGATCAACCCTATCCGATTCCACGCCTTGACCACGGCCAACTCCACATCAAGCCACGCTTGATACTTCGCCTGCATCGTCCAATTGTCACTCATCTCTTTTCGTGCGTATCGTTCTACCATTTGTTTTTTCCTTGTGACCATTATAACCATCCGAAAAACAGCTTTCCTCATCCAATGCGACAAAGGAGCACCCCCCCTTATAACGGGCACTTGCGTTCACGACTGCCAGAGTATTGGAGGGGGAAAGCGGCTGCACTACGAGACGGCCTAATGAGAATATAGATATTATTCTACAAAAAGAGCGGTTAAGGGGGGGTGAATGCCTTTTATCATTGAAGAATTTCATGTTGAAAAATCGGTACCGGGATTTGTCTTTCTCATGCGAACATTTGGCCTAAGCCAGGGGGAAGCCCAGCGGGTGATCGATCGCGAACGCCTCCTTATCGATCACCATCCCATGACCGACAAGTCTGCCCGAATCGAGGGTGCGGTGCAGGTCGTCCACTTCCAGCCCCAACCACAGGGAAATGCCCCCATCTTCGTCACACCCGATTTTCTCGTCTTTGACAAACCCAGCGGCATCCTTGTCCACCCCAATCGCACCCAATCCCCCTACACCCTCCTCGATGAGATCCGAGCCCACTCTGGACAACACGCCAATGCCGTCCACCGCATCGATCAGGAAACTTCTGGTCTCGTCCTCGCCAGCCGTCATAAAAAGGCGGAAACCTTCCTCAAAGGCTCTTTTGAACGCAAGACAATTCGTAAGTCGTATCTCGCATGGGTCGATGGAAGCATCACTGATGATTTCTCCGTCGATGCCCCCATTCGTATCAACCCCGATTACCACCAGACCAAGCACAAGGTTTTTATCGATTTTGAGCGGGGCAAAGAGTCCAAAACACTCTTTGAAGTGATCCATTATGACCCCGAGCATGATGCCACCCTACTCCGTTGTCGCCCGCTTACTGGCCGAACACACCAGATCCGTATCCATTTGTTTCACGTGAAACACGCCATCCTCGGTGACCCTATTTACGGTACGACTTTTGAAGTGACAACTGAGTATCTCGAAGGGAGGCTCCCATCAAAAGACCGCCTCTACCATACGGGAGCCAGTCGCCTGATGCTTCATGCACAGACTCTTGAATTGACGTATGGTAATCGGTTTTATATCGAGAGTCGATTTGATTTTGAGGGGATCAAGAGGGAGTTGGCGGAGAATAGACCTGAAAGAGTATACGATAAAGAAGGTTGAAGCCAACCCTACAAAGACATATCAAATACACGTTTCTTCATTTGTCTTCTTTGAGCACCACGACGATAATGCCCACGACTCCGACTACCACTACCGCGCCAATCAATCCGTACTGAAATATATCTAAAGTTGTCATATTTTACCTTTTAGTTCTTACTGATTTTGCTCTCGCAACTGCCCGCAGGCTGCCGAGATATCAAGCCCTTTGGACTCCCGTATCGTACACAGCAATCCTCGCTGCGTCAGATACTCTTGGAAGGCGATCATATCCTTTTCGTCTGGACGCTGAAATTCTGTACCACCGTAAGGGTTGAAGTAGATGAGATTGACTTTGGCTTTGATGCCACTGAGGAGCTTGATGAGCTTCTTAGCCGCATCAAGCCCATCATTGACATCCTTGATCACCAAATATTCAAACATGACCCGTTTGCGAGCGTTGACAGGAAACTGCTTCACCGCCTCAATGATCGACTCGATATTGTAGGCTTTGTTGATCGGCATAAGCTGCTCACGCAGATCGTTATCCACGGCATGAAGAGATATAGCCAGGTTGACACCGAGGTCGCGTTGGCCAAGCTTGAGAATCTTGGCACTGAGTCCGGATGTTGAGATCGTTTGACGATGCGGGGAGATCGCCAGACCATCCAATTCAGAAAAGACTTGGCTTGACTTGACGACGTTGTCAAAGTTGTCAAGTGGCTCCCCCATCCCCATATAGACCAGGTTGACCCGGTGGTTCGAGGGGATGGCGTTGTCTTTTTTGATTGCCAATACCTGTGCCACGATCTCACCGGGTGTCAGGTCACGCATGAAGCCCCCTTTTGCCGTCAGACAAAAGGCACATCCGACCTTGCACCCTACCTGTGAAGAGATGCAGATTGTAAAGCGCGGATGGTGCTTGAGCACTCCATCCTCATGGTACTGTGCATCACGCATCAGTAGAAGCACCACTTCTACAGTATGACCATCGTGCAGCTCAAAAAGGTACTTAATGCTCCCATCGATACTCACCTGTTTGGTCAACAGTTTCAGAGGACACAGTGTAAACCGATCAGCAAGATCCTCACGCATCGTTTTTGGGAGATTGACCATCCCGTCAAAATCATCAACATACTTGGTATAAACCCAATTGTAAATCTGTTTGGCGCGAAAGGCCGGCTTAATCTCTCGAGAAAGCTCTTCACGGGTGTAGTCGAGGATAGAAGGCTTAGTCATAATGATCCTTAATGTACTCAGTTAGAAGCCGTTTGGCTTTGTCATGATTGGAGATGAAGTCCTTGTGCGCATCTTTGTCGCAATAGTTTGTCACGATGAAAATACCATTGGCAGGGATATTGAAAGCATTTGCCACCTTGAGCACGGCATAAAATTCCATATTTTCAAGGTCGATGTTATGTTCGAGAAATGTCTTCGACGTATTCGGATCGATCGTGATGTAGCTGGAAGAATTGACCTGTGTTTCACGTGAAACATCTTTGGATACTGAAATAAAATTATCAATCGGGGTGTAAGTTTTTCCCTCAAAAAAGCCGTTTTCGATATTGGTGGCTGTGTGGGACTCTACGATATCGAAAAGCGCTTTGTCACCATAGCTCCCAGCAGTCCCTACAAAGACAAGGGACTTTGGAGTACGCTCCAAGCAGAGCCGTGTCAAGTGGATCGTAGCATCAACCATCCCGATCCCGACCGGTGCCGCAAAATCAAACTGCTCCGAGTCACCTGCGCATACAAACATCAGATTCTTACCGGTATATTGTGCTCATGTAGGTAGTGCTTGAGATCCATGATATCGATTTCGCGGAAGTGAAAGATAGAGGCGGCCAGTGCGGCATCTGCATTACCCACAGTAAAAGCCTCTTCGATATGTTCCATCGTACCCGCACCCCCACTGGCGATAATGGGGATGGGGGCGACTTCTCCAATGCGGCGGTTGAGCTCATTGTCAAAGCCTGCCTTGGTACCATCGGCATCCATAGACGTGACCAACAACTCCCCTGCCCCTCTCTCATAGGCCTCACGTGCCCATGCGATAGCATCAATGCCCGTGTCGTGACGACCACCGTGGGTAAAGATATGCCACTGCCCCTCTCCGACCCGCTTGGCATCGATGGCGACGACGATGCATTGTGAGCCGAAGCGTTGGGCACCCTCGGTGATAAACGCTGGCCGCTTGATCGCTGCCGAATTGATGCTCACCTTATCACAGCCCGCTTCGAGCAAAGTGTAGATATCATCCAGCTGGCGAATACCTCCCCCCACCGTCAGAGGAATGAACACCTCTTTGGCCACCCGGCGCACCATATCGACGATCGTATCGCGTCCTTCATGGCTGGCACCGATGTCGAGGAAGGTGATCTCATCGGCACCCTCTTCGTTGTACCGGCGTGCCACTTCGACCGGATCTCCGGCATCACGCAGGCCGACGAAGTTGACCCCTTTGACCACCCGACCGTTATCGACATCCAAACATGGTATAATGCGCTTAGCAAAATAATCCATCGCTGTTGCTTCCTTTTAGTAAGTGGTGGATTATAGCCAAATTTTAGACAGTGCACGTTTAGTGCATAGATTGTTAAGAAAAAAAGTGTATAATGAAAGATAATATTGATGCGGCGGAAATCGCCAGCAAACGTTTTGGCCAAAATTTTCTCAAAGACCACTACTATGTGGATCAAATCATCCAAGCGATGCCCCATGACGACCTTCCCGTCGCCGAGATTGGGCCTGGCTTAGGTGATTTAACCTCCGCACTCATTCGAGTACGGAATGTCACAGCTTTTGAAGTCGATAAGCGGCTCTGTGAGCATTTGCCTCTTCTGTTTTCTCCCGAGATCGATTCGGGGCGGCTGAAACTGGAGTGTGGGGATGCGATGGAGCGCTGGGAAGCAGGAAGTCTATTGGAGGAGCCGTACCATTTGGTGGCCAACCTCCCCTACTACATTGCGACCCACCTTATCCTCAAGGCACTGCACGACCCCCTATGCCAATCGGTACTGGTGATGGTTCAAAAAGAAGTGGCTCTTAAGTTTGCTGCACATCCAGGAGAGCGGGATTTTTCTGCCCTCTCTGTGCTGGCAGACAGCAGCGGTGAAGCACGACTCTGTTTCGAGGTTCCCCCCGAAGCATTTGTTCCCCCGCCCAAGGTCACTTCTGCTGTGCTTTTGATTGAGAAGGAACATTCGCTTGACGACACAGGATTTGAAGCGTTTCTAAAGGTTGCTTTCGCGCAACCCCGCAAGAAACTCAGCAAAAACCTCGAACGTGTGCTGGAGAAGCACACAATCCGGGAAGCGTTTGCCTCCCTCGAGATCGATCCCATGTCTCGGCCACATGAAGCTGCAACACCCCTATATCATCAATTGTATACTATTTTGAAAAAGGAATTTATAGATGGACAAGACCAATCCCGACCAACCAAACGGCAACGGAGAAACCAACGGAACTGAGCGTCGACGACGCAATCCCAATCCCTATCGTCAAAACCGCCCAGCACAGGAGGGGGAGAAAAAAGCTCACGCACCCGAAGAACCTGCCCGTGAAGGTGGCAATGGCAACAACAGCCGTGGGCGCAATCGCAATCGCAATCGCCGCCCCAATGATACCACCAACCCCCAGAGCAACCAGAACCGTGACAACACGCCCAAGCAGGACGGCAACAAAAAACCGGGTAACCGACGCACCGCTGGGCGGGGCAACAGTCGAGGGGGACGCCGCAAGCAGATCCCGACCAATGTCCCACCCGAAATGCGAGCAGCTCTCATCGAAAACGACGAGGTGCAAGATGCCCGGATGAACCCGTGGCAGCAACTCGATCCCACTCTCAAAGGTAAACTCCGTTTTACCCCCCTCGGAGGGCTGGGCGAAATCGGAGGAAACATCGCCGTACTTGAGAGCGAAGAGAGTGCCATCATTATCGATGTCGGGATGAGCTTCCCCGATGAGACGATGCACGGCGTGGACATCCTCGTCCCCGACTTCAGCTACCTGCACGTCGTCAAAGACAAGATCAAAGGGATCGTCATCACCCACGGACACGAAGACCACATCGGAGCCATGGCGTATCTGTTCAAAGAGCTCAAGTTCCCAATCTATGGCACCCCTCTTGTGTTGGCCATGATTGAAAACAAATTCAATGAGCATGGGCTTTCGGCCGATACGAAGTACTTCAATTACATCATCAAACGCCGACAATACACCCTCGGGGACTTCAAAGTCGAGTGGATGCACATGACCCACTCCATCGTCGATTCCAATTCCTTGGCGATCGAGACCCCCATCGGAACCATCATCCACACGGCCGACTTCAAGATCGACCATACCCCCATTGATGGCTACACCGCCGATTTGCATCGCTTTGCCCATTACGGAGCCAAGGGGGTGCTGTGTCTCTTCTCCGATTCTACCAACTCCCACAATCAGGGATTTACCAAAAGTGAAGCCGTCGTGGGCAAAACGTTTGACAACCTCTTTGAGCTGGCTCAAGGGCGCGTCATCATGTCCACCTTCTCGTCCAACGTCCACCGGATCTACCAAGCGATGGAACGTGGCGTCAAGCATGGGCGCAAGATCGCTGTCATCGGCCGCTCCATGGAACGCAACATCGAAGTGACGCGGAAGCTTGGTTTCGTCGACATAGAGGACAAACATTTCATCGAAGCACACGAGGTGGGCAAATACAAAGATGAGGAGATCCTGGTCATCACCACGGGCAGTCAAGGGGAGACCATGGCCGCCCTCTCCCGCATGGCGACCGATGAGCATCGACACATCAAACTCAAACCCACCGATACTGTCATCATCTCGGCCAGCGCGATCCCCGGCAACGAAGCGAGTGTCTCCAAGCTCATGAACCTCTTGATGAAAGCTGGCGTCACCGTCCGCTACAAAGAGTTTAGTGATATCCACGTCTCCGGTCACGCCGGGCAGGAGGAGCAGAAGCTCATCCTGCGCCTCGTACAGCCCAAATTTTTCCTCCCCGTTCACGGAGAGTACAACCACATTGCTGCCCACGCCAAAACCGCCGTCACGTGCGGAGTCGATGAGCGCAACATCCTCTTGATGAGCGACGGGGATCAAATCGAGATCACCCCAAAATACATCAAAAAAGTCAAAACAATCAAAGTGGGCAAAACCTACATCGATAACCAAAACAACAAACCGATCCAGCACGATGTCGTCGACGATCGGCAGAAGCTGGCGACCGATGGCATCGTCAATGTCGTCCTCCAAGTCTCCAAGCAGACCGGCAAAGTACTCGGCAAGCCCATCGTCACCTCTCATGGCCTCGTCCCCGACAAAGAGGACAAGAAATTTGCCACGGAAGTCGAGCAACTCATCGAGCAATATCTCCTCAACAGTCAACTCGAAAAATCGGGCAATCCCAAAGTGGTCGAAGATGATCTGCGTGGCATCGTCCGCAAGCACGTCGTACGGACACGCAAACGCTACCCCATCATCCTCCCGACGGTCTTCTTCGTCTAACCACCGGGATCACACCCCAAAGGAGCCCCATGCGCCTCAACAAATACATCGCCCACCATACCAAATACTCCCGACGGGAAGCCGACCGCCTCATCGAGGCGGGGGAAGTCACCATCGATCGCAAAACGGTCACTGCGTTCTCACACGATGTCCAACCCGATGAGAAGATCGAAATCAAAGGGAGACTTCTTCATCCCCGCAAAACTGGAGACGTCACTATGATCGTCTACAACAAGCCCAAAGGGGTACTGGTGACCAAAAAGGACGATCGGGGACGTACCACCCTCTACCACAAGCTTCCGGGCAAATTTCGCCATTTTACCCCCATTGGACGCTTGGACTTCGCTTCTGAAGGTCTGCTGCTGCTCACCGATGCTCCCGAGGTGGCTGACATCTACATGCACAGTCAACTCCCCCGTACCTACAATCTCAAAATCGATATGCCGGTCAGTGAAGCGATGCTCACGGCGATGAAAGAGGGACTTGTCCTCGAGGATGCCCGTGCCGGTGCCCACGCAAAGAGCGGGATTACATCCATGACATTCGCCCCCTTCCAGGCATTTGAGTTTCGGGGGCAGACGGGGAAGTATGCCAAACTTCGCGTCACCATCACCGAAGGGAAAAATCGTGAGCTGCGCCGATTTTTTGCCCATTTTGGTGCGGAGGTGGTTGACTTGAAACGTGTCGCATACGGTGACATTGAGCTCAACAATCTCCCGACAAACAAGACCCGATACTTCACCCAAAAAGAGTACGATTCCCTCCATGCGTATATAAAAAAGGTACGAAAAGAGGGAAAAAAATCGAGGGACATCAAAGCCTGACCGATGCTCTTGGCTCAAAAATACCGTCCCAGCACTCTCGATACCATCCTCGGGCAAGACCACCTACTGGGTCGCAACGCCCCACTGCGGAAGCTGATCGAAGCCGATGCCCTCCCCCATCTCTTCCTCTACGGGCCCCCTGGCTGTGGCAAGACCACCCTCGCACGCGTCATCGCCTCGACACTCGATCGCCCTTTTTATGAATTCAACGCCACCAGCCTCAAGATCGAACAACTGCGTACCCTCTTCCGAGACCATGCACATGCACTCCAAAAACCGTTGATTTTCATCGATGAGGTACACCGATTGAGCAAGAACCAACAGGAGGTACTGCTCCCCTTTATGGAGAAGGATTCTGCCCTGCTCATCGGTGCCTCGACCGAAAACCCCTACTACGCTATGACGGCCGCGATTCGTTCACGCTCCCATCTGTTCGAGTTGCGCACCATTGACAGGGGGACAATGGCCGTGTTTTTGGAGGAGGTTTTAGAGAAGGAAGGTATCCGCATAGAGGAAGAAGCGAAGCGGTATGCCGTCGATTCAAGCGGAGGGGATCTGAGGGCACTGCTGAACATACTCGAAAGTGGCGCACACGTCGCCTCCCCAGTCAGCCTTGAGACACTCAAGGCGATTCGCCCCCATGCCCTGCAAGCGGGCTCCAGTGAACGTGACAGCCACTACGATCTCACCTCAGCGATGATCAAAAGCATACGTGGCAGTGACATCGATGCAGGGATATACTATCTGGCACGCCTGATTGCGGGAGGAGAGCCGCCCGAGTTTATCGCACGACGCTTATCGATCCTCGCCAGTGAAGACATTGGCAATGCCAACCCAAACGCCCTCAACCTTGCCGCATCGACCCTGACCATCGTCCAGAAGATA
This sequence comes from Nitratifractor sp., assembly GCA_015488995.1. Taxonomy (GTDB): domain Bacteria; phylum Campylobacterota; class Campylobacteria; order Campylobacterales; family Sulfurovaceae; genus S017-3. The sequence goes on from WFMQ01000035.1 coordinate 16,836, forward strand.
GGCTACCCTGAAGCACGCATTCCGCTCGCACAGCTGGTCGTCTATCTCGCCAGCTCACCCAAGTCCAATAGCATCTATCTGGCCATCAATGATGCACTATCGCATATCGAACATGGCCACATCACCCCCGTACCAAACTCGATCAAAACACGACACCCCGACTATCTTTATCCTCATGATTATGGGGGGTGGGTCGCACAGGATTATGGTGTCCGCACGACCTATTATCAGCCCAAAGGTGCTGGGTTTGAATCAAAACTCACCCAATGGATTGGGGCCATAAAGGGGACAGATGCCCCCAAGAACCTATTGTAGATTGCGTACTGCGTCTGGCGTTTGATCTGCTCGAATCTCTCCAGACAGGAAACGCCCTTTGAGCCGATCAAGGTACTCCAGAAAAAACCGCTTAAACGCCCCATCCACGATGCCGTTCTTCGCTTTGGCCTCCGCCAAATCAAAATCGGGCAATGCCGAAGCCATCTCTCCAGCCGTCGGCGTTTGTGACCACAGCGTTTTGGCCTGATGGAGTGAGAGGGGGTTGAAGTTCAAAACACGGTGACCCAGCACATCCTTCTCATAATATCCCGACACGGCATCTTTTTTTTGTGACAGCGTCCATGGTGTATCTTTGTCCAAAGTACCCCCCCCCGAAAAATGCATAGCGACATACACAATCGCAGCACCAATTGCTATGATAATAATGAAACCTTTATCTTTCATATTGAGCTCCTTCTTGGACAAAAATACTATGGGGGTTATTATAGCAGAATATTTGGGTAAATACATGGTACGGACGAAAGGACTTGAACCTTCACGCCTTTGGGCACCAGATCCTAAGTCTGGCGTGTCTACCAATTCCACCACGTCCGCACACAACAAAAGTAAAAGGTGGTACGCCCGTCAGGATTCGAACCTGAGACCGCTCGCTTAGAAGGCGAGTGCTCTATCCAGCTGAGCTACGAGCGCGAAAACAGATAAATCTGTGGCGCGCCAGAGAGGAGTCGAACCCCTAACCCCCAGATCCGAAGTCTGGTGCTCTATCCAATTGAGCTACTAGCGCATTATAATGTTATAAGAAAGGAAATATGGGGTGGATAATGGGATTCGAACCCACGACCCCCTGTGCCACAAACAGGTGCTCTAACCAACTGAGCTATATCCACCATATCGAAAAGTTTTCGCCAAATACATGGTCGGAGTGAAAGGACTCGAACCTTCGACCCCCTGCTCCCAAAGCAGGTGCGCTACCAGACTGCGCCACACTCCGTTACGGCGAAAAAGGAGTGCCATTATAGTCAAAGCAACTTAAATTGTCAATAGATTTTGGAAAAAATCCGAAAATTACTCTTGTGGAATGGGGAGAAACTTGCCACACCCCTTCTCTTCGGTCCCGCCAAAGCTCTTGACCTCACGCGCTTTACCCTCTTTTCTGATTTTTTGACGCAGACATTCCGGAGCTTTGACGCACACTTTATTTTCGCACCCTACCTCTTCAGGAACTGCCATGGTTTCTACCTCGTGTGTTGTAATTTATGACAAAATTATACCAAAGTGACCTTTTTCTCGCCTGCTTCCGTGTGCCCAATCACATAGCCATCTGTGGCAGCCAGCACAGCATCGACGTGGGTCTCCTCTACGACCCAGACCATCCCAATGCCCATATTGAAGGCTCGCATCATCTCCGCCGCTTCGACGTGCTGCGCCATGAAGTCAAAGATGGGCAAGGTGCGGATCGCCTCACGCTGCACTACCGCCGTTATCCCCTCAGGAAGGACACGGGGAAGGTTTTCGACGATGCCGCCACCGGTGATGTGTGCCAAGGCGACGATCCTCTCCCGATTGGCTTTGAACTCTTTGACATAGATGCGGGTGGGCTCCAGTAATGTCTCGATGAGAGGCTTGCCCTCAAAATCGTCTTCCAGTCCCATCCCCAGCGTGTCGAAGAAGAGCTTGCGCACCAGCGAATAGCCGTTGGAGTGTACCCCAGAGCTCGGCAGGGCGATCAACGTCTGCCCCGGCTTGACTCGGCGCACGCGATCCATCTCACTCCGCTCGGCAATCCCCACGGCAAACCCCGCCAAATCAAAGTCTGTGTCGGAGTACATTCCCGGCATCTCGGCCGTCTCACCCCCGACCAGTGAACATTCACTGCGGCGACACCCCTCAGCGATACCGCTGACGACATCCTTGGCGTTTGCCGGCAGGAGCTTACCCGTCGCATAATAATCGAGGAAAAACATCGGTGTGCCAAAGTTGCAAATGAGATCATTGACGCACATCGCCACCAGATCGATCCCCACGGTATCCAGCCGCCCACTCTCAATGGCCAGTTTGAGCTTGGTACCCACACCATCGGTCGCCGAAAGGATCACGGGCTCTTGATAGCCTGTGGGGAGGGCATACGCCCCAGCAAATGATCCGATCCCACCGATGACGTTTGCATCGAATGTTGATTTCACATCCGCTTTGATCGCTTCGACGAAGGCGTTACCTGCATCGATATCGACTCCGGCATCTTTGTAGCTTACTTTTTCCATCTATTATCCTTCTTCACACGGAGATAAAATCTGCTTGAGCAAGATCAACGAGGGGCACCACCCAGTAAAACCCCGCATCAACAGGATGGCCATGACCACCAACTGCACGAGAAAGGCCGCCGCAAACATTTGACTGCCCGCTAACCCCATCACCAACCCAAGGATGATGGCTACCCAGATCATCCACAATCGCTCTGCACACATAGCATACACTCCATTATTTTGATGGGAAATTATAGCGAAATATCATAGTCTCAATGTTTGATGCTGCAATATTGTTCGCAATCAAGGCAGATTTTGCAGGACCCACCAAAGCGGATTCAAGTAAATCTAACGCAGGATATGGGTTGATGTGGGGATGGCACCCCTTCACTCGCACTCAAATCAACCTTGTGTTATAATGTTCTACTTTTTTTTCAAGGAAAAACCATGCGAAGTGACGAAATCAAACAAGGATACAGCCGCGCCCCGCACCGCAGCCTGCTACGAGCAACCGGAATCAAAAACGAGGATTTTGACAAACCGTTTATCGGGGTGGCCAACTCCTTCATCGAGATCATTCCCGGGCACTTTTACCTCAACCAAGTCGCCGAGATCATCAAAGAGGAGATCTGGGCTCAGGGGTGTGTCCCGTTTGAATTTAACACCATAGGCGTCGATGACGGGATCGCCATGGGGCACGATGGGATGCTCTACTCTCTCCCCAGCCGTGAAATCATCGCCAACTCCATCGAAACCGTGATGAATGCCCACAAACTCGATGCCATGATCGCCATCCCCAACTGCGACAAAATCGTCCCAGGGATGATCATGGGTGGCCTGCGGGTCAATGTCCCGACCCTCTATGTCTCCGGAGGCCCCATGGCGGCCGGACACCTCGAAGACGGCACCGCCATCGACCTCGCCACCGTCTTTGAAGGGGTGGGAGAGTACGAAGCAGGAGAGATCACCGAAGCACAACTTGAGGAGATGGAGTGCAACGCCTGCCCGAGCGGCGGTAGCTGCTCAGGGATGTTCACCGCCAACTCCATGAACACCCTCATGGAGGCGATGGGGATCGCCCTGCCGGGTAACGGCACCATTTTGGCGCTGACCAAAGAGCGCGAGGAGCTCTTCCGTACGGCAGCTCGACGCATCTGCGCCATCGCCAAATCGGAAAACCCTTCTGAGTTTAACCTGCGCAACATTCTCAATGAAAATGCTGTACGGAATGCCTTCTCTGTCGATATGGCCATGGGCGGCAGCTCCAACACGGTCCTTCACATGCTCGCCATCGCCGATGAGGCTGGCGTGGATTTCAACCTCAAAGACATCAACGCCATCAGCCAGCGGGTTAGCCACATCGCCAAGATCAGCCCCTCCCTCACCACCGTCCACATGGAAGACATCAACACCGCCGGAGGGGTCTCAGCGGTCATGAATGAGATGCGCAAACGGGGTGAAGACATCCTGAGAGACAACCTCACCATCACCGGAGAGAGCATCATCGAGCGGGTCAGCCAATTCGAGATCAAGGACACCGCCATCATCCACACCATTGATAACCCCTACTCCGAGGTGGGTGGTCTTGCGATCCTCTACGGCAACCTCGCCGAGCAGGGAGCCGTCATCAAAACCGCCGGGATCATCGGCGACCGTGTCGTCACCGGCACCGCCGTCTGCTTCAACTCCCAAGACGAAGCGATTGCCGGGATCACCGGGGGCAAGGTCAAAGCCGGCGACGTAGTCGTCATCCGCTACGAAGGGCCCAAAGGGGGGCCGGGGATGCAGGAGATGCTCAGCCCCACCAGCCTCATCATGGGGATGGGTCTGGGGGACAAAGTCGCCCTCATCACCGACGGACGCTTCAGCGGCGCGACCCGAGGAGCGAGCATCGGGCACGTCAGCCCTGAAGCGGCCGAAGGGGGATTGATCGCCCTCCTCCAAGACGGAGATGAGATCCACATCGACGTGGACAACTACATACTCGAAGCCCACATCAGCGACGAAGAGATCGCCCGCCGCCGTGCCGACTTCACCCCGATCATCAAGCCCCTCACGAGCCGCTGGCTCCGTCAGTACCGAGCCTTGGTGACCAATGCAAGCCGTGGAGCGGTACTCGAGGCGGAATAGCATCCCCCTGCCCTCCTCGCGGGGTACGGCGTGCGCACCTTTGTGCGTCCACCTCACAATACTTTTTGGTATAATACCCCACTATACATCTACAGGAGAACCGCTCCATGACCATCACCATGCTTCACAGCAAAATCCATCGGGCCACTGTCACCGATGCCAATCTCGACTACGTCGGATCGATCACCATCGATCGGGATCTCCTCGAGGCGGCGGACATGCGCATCGGTCAAAAGATCGACATCGTCAATGTCAACAACGGCGAGCGTTTTTCGACGTACATCATCGCCGGCGAGCGGGGCAAGCGGGAGATGTGCCTCAACGGTGCCGCCGCCCGCAAGGTCCACGTCGGTGACACCATCATCGTCATCGCCTATGCCGAAATGACCCAAGAGGAGGCGGATGCCTATCGCCCAAGAATCGTGATCCTCGATGAGGACAACAGCATCGCACAATCGTTGGAAGGAGTGGAATAATGTTTGGAAATATGGACATGTCAAAGATGGGGGAGATGCTTCAGGATCTCCAGGGCAAAGCTGAGGAGATGAACCAGCAAGCCAAAGCGACCGAACTGACAGCCAAAGGGGGCGGTGGACTCGTCCGTGTCACCGCCAATGGAGCCGGTGAAGTGATCGACATCACGGTAGATGACACCCTCCTCGATGACAAAGAATCCCTCCAGATTCTGCTGATGGGCACCATCAACGATGCGCTCAAAATGGTGGCGGATAATAAAAAATCCCAAGCCATGGGGATACTGGGGGGACTCAACCCCTTTGGCGACGCATGAGCCTTCTGTCCGATACCCTCAAGGAGGCGATCCGCCGCGACAGCCTTGTCCACACCCGAAAACTTCTCGAACAAAACCCCATCGACCTGAATGATACCGATGTGCTTGACAACGAATACGACTTGGATGAGCCAGATGAGGTGCCATTTCTCTTCTGGGTGATTCAGGTCGGGGCATCTCGAGACATGGTGGAGATGCTGATCGCACAGGGGCTCGATCTCACGCAGGTCAACCGGGAAGGGCTCAGTGCCCTCGATGTCGCGATCAAGCAACGCCGCCACGATCTCGTCGATCTCTGCGCAGCTCAGGGGCTGAGTCTCACCACGACACAGCGTCGCAGCGGATTGACCCCCCTGATGCTCGCAGCAAGCTTCGGCGATCAAGAGATGGTCGCGTATCTGATCGATCAGGGTGCTTCAGTAGAGGATACGGACAAACGGGGGACAACCGTACTCGAATACGCCCGCGTACTTGGGCAAACAAAGATCGTAGCATTCCTCGAAGAGCAACGCAAACAATAAGGGTGATATCTTTGGGGTCACAAAAAGAGAAACAAGGAGTTGTAAACAAGGGAGGAAAACTCTTTTTGTGTGTAGTAGTTGTAAACAAAAAACAAGGTTTCGAAGGTTAAGCCCAACCTTCTGATGGTGACAGTATAACAGGGGGGCGTTAACCTTTGACCAACCAA
>WFMQ01000036.1 GCA_015488995.1 Nitratifractor sp.
GATCGGGCTGGAGAGCGAGGAGGGGGTGGGGAGTCGGTTTTACTTCGACATCCCCTGTCACACTCCGCCCGATACCCCTCCATCGATCGCACACAATCCCTTCGGTGATCGGCTCATCCTCATCTACACCTCTTCGCGCAGCCATCCAGCACGTACGGCCGTCGAACGCTACCTTGAGGCGATGGATGCCCCCTACTATCGCACGGCGATCGATCCCACATGGGAGAGCGTCCAGCAGAGCACCTTCGACCTGCTGGTCATCACCAAGGAAGATCTCCTCACCCAAGAGGAGTATGTACAGGAGATCCTCGACACGGATCGCGCCGTCCTCATCATCGAGCACGATAATTTCTTGGATGAGCACAACTGGTTCGTCGGTGATATCCGCCGCATCGCTCCCCCTATCCTCCCCGACGATCTCCTGCATGTCGTGCAAGCGACCCAGGATGTCCCCTCGACCCATCGGACCCAAGACCTCCTCGCATCCGCCGCCTCGCTCGCAGGGCTCACCGTCCTCATCGTCGATGACAACACCATCAATCTCCACGTGACCCAAGAGATCCTCGCGACGGTCCACGTCCCCTCCATCGTCGCACAGAGCGGTGCAGAGGGGATCGAATCCTTTGTCAGGGAGCGACCGGATGTGATTCTCATGGATGAGAACATGCCTGAGCTCACCGGCAGTGAAGCCATCCGACAGATCCGCGCCCTCGAAGCACAGGAGGGGCCAAACCATACCCCCATCATCAGTCTGACCGGATACAGCGATCCCAAGACAAAGGAACGCATCCAAAATGCCGGAGCCGACCTCGTCCTGACCAAGCCCACGCGCCCCCAAGAGATCATCCAGAGCATCCAAAAGTATTTTCCTGCGTGATCGGACTCGAGGTGTGATGGGTGATCCGTCCATTAACCCTCTTCAGCTATGCTGTGCACACATCAATCAAAGGATACACCATGACACCCCCCACCCCTGAACACGTCGAAGCCAACATGATCGAAAAGATGGGTGCACTCCCCGAGAGCCTCGCCAGTGCCAAAGCAATCGATCCCCGTTTCCTCGTAGAACATGCCATGAGCTCACGATTCAGCACCATGGATGAGAACAACCCACTCGATACCAAGACGTCACTCATGATCGCTCTCTCCACCTCGATCGCCATCGGCAACGAAGAGTGTGCCGCCAAACAAACCGCACTGCTCAAGAAGAACGGCATGACCCAAGAGGAGCTTGCCTATCTTGTCAAGCTGGTTCGCCACGCACAGAGTGCTGCAGTGGTCAGCAATGCCCGTGCGGCGTTTGATGCCTTCATCGGATGATTTGCTTGTCGTCCTCCCGCCCGTACTCACACTGAAACGTCGCATGCTCGATCCCGAAATCATCATGAAGGCGGTGTTCGAGGCGATCGATGAGGCGGGTAGAGTCGGAGAGTGAGACATCCCCGGCAAAGTCCAAATGCGCCTCGAGATGGATACGATGGTCATCGAGCCTCCAGAGATGGAGATGGTGGACATTGGCAATCTGGGGCTCTGAAGTAAGGGTCACAATGAGGGCTTCGGTGTCGAACCCCTCCGGAGCAAACTGCATCAGGATCGCCGTACTCTCCCGCACCATCCCCCACGACGACCGGATCAGATAAAGCGCAATCAATACCGAGATGAGCGGATCGATCCACACAATCCCCCAATAATACATCACCACACCCCCGATGACAACCGCCACACTGGTCATCACGTCCGTCATCAGATGGAGATACGCCGCCCGGATATTCATACTCTCTTCGGCGTCGTTCTTAACCAACAGCACGCTGATGGCATTGAGGAGAATACTCAGTAGCCCCAACCCAATGACCCACATCGATTGGATCGGCTCAGGATGCAGCCACTTGTGCACCGCTTCGATCATGAGGAAGATCGCAATCCCGATCAGCACCGAAGCGTTGAAGAGTGCCGCGAGGATCTCCGCCCGTTTGTAGCCAAAGGTGCGCTCCATACTGCCCGGACGTTTGGCCAAACGGTTGGCAATCCAGGCGATCAACAGTGCCGCCACGTCGCTGAAATTGTGCATCGCATCGCTCAGCAGCGCCAGCGATCCCGAGAGGATCCCGCCGACGATCTGTGAGACGGTGATGATGATGTTGAGGACGATTGTCCAGAAGAGGCCTGCGCCGCTGACGTCGTGATGGTGGTGATGTTCGCTCATAGATATTCCTTGACTAAATTTTTAGACTAACACAATAGAGGTTTCACTTGATGGCGACAAAGGAGCGCCCAACCCCGAAGGGGCACCTCCTTCATGGCTTCGCTGCGCTCCGACCATTACGGTTCCGAAGCTACGAAAGACAAGCAGTTGTCTTTCGCTTAACACTTCTCATGTTCGCGACTGCCAGAGCTATCGAGTGAAACCGCAATTTTCAGAAGACTCTATTTCCCAAAGACTTTGATGATTTCCAGCAGATGGTCGATCTGCACCTCCGATTCGGCTCGGGAGCTGTTCTGTATCCGGTCGATGAGATGCCCCTTGGCATAGTGCTCGACGTAGGAGGTGACCATCCCGTTGACCGCCCCTTTGATCGCCGTGAGTTGCCGGACGATCTCATAGGGATCCCCCTCGAGATCAAACCCCTCATCATGAAAACGATTCTTGAGCCCATTTACCTGCCCCGCAATCCGGCTGATCCGGTTCTGCAATTTTTTTCGTTCGACATCGCAACTGTATGCCATGATCTTCTCCTTTTAATATATACTATACCCTGTATGGTATATAAACTTTCATATGTTTTCTCTTAAATCAATAAATCTTGATGTATTAATCTTTTGGTGATACAATCCATTTATCATTATTATAAAGGATTCACTATGAAACACGTCGTCATACTTGGTGCCGGATTCTCCGGCTTACATCTTTTTTACAAAATCCGTCATTTGATCAACAAAACCATCACTGTCACTGTCATTGACTCTCGGAGCCACTCGTTACTGAAACCCTCTCTACCGGAAGTAGCTTTTGACGGGGCACCTATCGATCACTCCTTGGTACCATTGCGTCATTCCCTCGAATCAAAGGGTGCAACCTTTCTCGAGGCAGAGGTGACACACATCGACCCCGCTGAATGCGTCGTCACACTCAGCCAAGGCGATCCTGTCTCGTATGATTACCTCGCCGTCACGATGGGCGCGGTCAAAGACTACGATGCCATTCCTGGCTTTAGAGAGTATGGATACTCCGTATGTGATGATGTGCAAGCCCAGCGACTGTGGGAACGGATCAAAACCTTCAATGGAGGTGCAGTCGTGACCGGCTCGTCCAAGAGTGTTTGGGGAAGCCGCGTCGATGCTCCCCCCTTGATCGCACCATGCGAAGGTCCGATCGGCGAAATCATGTTTATGCTCGATCATTACTTGATACATGAAAAAGGGTTGAAGCGAAAGCAAGATTTTAGCATCGATGTCTTTACACCTGGATCGATCTTTTTTGAGGACGTGGGCGACACACCGCGCAATGCAGTGGGTGCTGTCATGCAAAAGAGAGACATCGCCCTGCACCCAGAGAAGGTCTTGACCGAAATCGGCAAGGATCACATCGCCTTTGCGGATGGCACCACCCGCGCATGTGATTTGGCCATTATCATCCCTCCATACCGTGCACCTCAGGTGCTCAGGGATTCGGAGATTGGGGATGAAAAAGGCTTCATACCCACCGATGAACAGATGCGACATCTCGACTATCCCAATATCTTTTCGGCGGGGGATGTCAACGCGCTTGCTCAGCCCAAACTGGGTCACATCGCCATCATCCAAGCCGGCATCGCAGCGGCAACACTCCTAAACGACTTGGGTGAATCGGTCGAGATCCCCCCCTATGAACCGGAGGTGTTCTGCATCATGAATATGGGAGGACACGATGCAACCATGATCGTCTCAGATCATCTCTATGGCGGCCCCACCGACAAAGCATTTCATTCACCCATATCGCGTATGATGAAATGGAGTTTCGACAGCTATCTCTACTACAACAAAGGACACATGCCGCCCGATATGGCACTGGAGATGACGGACAAGATCCTGAAAATTCTATAATTTTCTTGAAGGTGCCTATGCCCCATTGGGGCACTGGGCTATATTCCGTCCCCGCACTTTTATGGGACTGAAGCCCCATCCCCTTTTGGTTCTCCGCCTCTTCGGGGCTTGGACTTTAGTCCAACAAACGTGATAGCGTATTTGTCTATGCAGTATAATTATTCTCAATTTGTCGTTTTTTTATTTTTAACGGACATTTGAGTGTTCCGTTATTGTTGGGATTGTGAGTAAAAAGTGCTATAATATTCCTTGGATATGGAGACATTACATAAGGAGTTTTTTTGAAGATATTAATACCAAAAGATACAAATTAAATTGAATTTGAAATTGTTTCAATGGAAAAATGGAACACCACTTTCAACTAAAAAATTAAAATCAGTAAAAGAAAGTTGATTTATATTTGAGTAAATATTTAGATTTTTATAGTGAGTTTAAAGGTTTGCCTCACAAAAAAGTTGATGAAGCATTATGGTCTTATGGAAAATTTCTTGCTCAAGACTATACCATGTTGTAGTCTAACAAATTCCGCGTCCACACTACTGTAGCCAAAACCCTTTCGATACGGTATCAGTTGGTGAGAGAGTGATAGCTCTGACAATCACCACTTCCAGAGTTTGAGCTTCAACCCAACAAAACTTTACAAAAATCACGCTATACTTGTACAATAAGTTGAACATATATGGAGAAAAGTATGACGGTAGTCAATTACACCGAAGCACGCAACAACTTCAAATCCATACTCGATACGGTAGCCAACGATGCGGACTACACGATCATCAGCAGGCGTGATGCAGAAGATGCCGTGGTGATGTCGCTGGACTATTTCAATGCGATGCAGGAGACCCTGCACCTGCTTAGAACTCCAGCCAATGTAGCGCATCTGGAGAAATCGATCGCGCAGTACCGGGCGGGCCAAACAGAGCACCACGAGCTGATCGATGCGTAAACGCCTGCTTGCCTGGACGGTAGAGGGATGGAAAGACTACCTCTACTGGCTGACTCAGGACAAAGAAACACTCAAGCGCATCAACAAGCTCATCGAAGCGACCCTCCGAGACCCCTTCGAAGGGATCGGCAAACCCGAAGCACTCAAAGAAAACCTGTCCGGCTTTCATTCACGGCGCATCGACGACACCCATCGTCTGGTATATGCCGTTGAGGAGAGACAGATTGTTGTTATTGCTTGCCGGCATCATTACTGAGGTTCATCCCCCACCCTCTTGTTCCATATCGCCCCACACGGAACCTACCCTCCGATAGTGCAACATTTTACCTTGCTATTGAAATACGGGTCGTTATCCGAACATAATATACAGATAACGGCTATAGAGCCAATAGCACGATACTATAAATCAGTGAATTCTGATTAAAAACACAGTAGAATAGGATGAAATATGATAAATTATCATATTTTTGGAAATAGTAGCACATTTCAAATGTTCCTCTATTTGGTGATTTTAGGGGTATTTGGTATAAAGTGTTCACA
>WFMQ01000037.1 GCA_015488995.1 Nitratifractor sp.
GAGTATGGGCGAAAGTGCTGCACCCTTCGGGGAGAGCGATACGAGACGACCTGCACGCAAAAAAATCTTTGAATTGACTACGGCCAGTCCTACAGATTTTTTCACGCACATCTCATCTCGTCTCACTCTCTCAAACGTTTGGGTGTTTAGTTAGTGGGGTAATAACGGACATATTTCTCCAGCCGATTGAGCCGATACTTCACCACACCCTCTGCCATCTCAATGACAGCATAAAAATTCCCCGTCTCCACGAGATACACCCCATCCTCCTGCACCTCAAAATAGTCGATGGAAAGCTTCTTGCCCAGCTCCAGCCACGCCTCATCTCCCGTGTAGGTGTTGCGGGGGATGGCGAGGTGGGTGAAGGGGTCGAGGGGCTTTTCATCCTCATAGTAAAACGCCCCTTCGCGGACGCGGTGGAGGCTCGAGAGAGTCGCATCGACTCCGAGGGTGTCGGCCAAGAGCGCACCGAGGCTGCGGATGTAGGTGCCTTCGCTGACGGTGGCTTCGAAGTGGACGAAGGGGTGGTTGTAGTGCAAGAGCTTCATTGCGTGGATGGTGGAGGTGACGGTCTTGAGATTGACCTCTTTGCCTGCTCGGGCCAATTGGTAGGCGCGTTTTCCGTCGATGCTCTTGGCAGAAAATTTGGGCGGATAGTAGGTAAGCTCCCCGTCGAGAGCATCCAAAGCAGCGCGGATGGTCTCTTCGTCCAAGGGTGCCACCTCGGTGATCCGATCGACCCGCTCGATGTCGAGGCTGGGGGAGTTGGCTCCCAGCCAGAGGGTGGCGCGGTACGTCTTGGGGGTTTTGGCGAGGTATTGGAAGAGTTTGGTGTACTGTCCTGTGGCGACGATGAGGCACCCAGTGGCAAACGGATCGAGGGTGCCGGAGAAGCCCACTTTTTTGGTGTGGTATTTGCGTTTGACATACCCCATGTAGCCGTTGGAAGAGCGGAAGATGGGTTTGTGGACGACGAAGAGACGGCTGGTCATAAAAAACCCTTTTCGGGTTTTTTATGAAGCGAATAGCGAATAGCGAATAGTGAATAGTGTAGGTATGCATTGCTTTGCAATGCTTTTGTTGTTGGAGTAGGGACTTGAGTCCCGTGATGAGCGATGAGCGATGTTGTTAGGATTGGGGACGCGACTTCAGTCGCGTTTGGTGGGACTGAAGTCCCAGCCCCTGTTGTTTCATGAAATGAAAAATGAAATGGATTCATGGGGCAAATATCATGGTTAGACTGGCTGCACAAACGAGCTCAATATCTCCCTTTTACCGCCGCCGAAGTTGATGAGGAGTTTGTACTCTTTGCCCGATTTGTTGGCCGATTGGACGCGGCCGATGCCGAAGATTTTGTGTTTGACGAGGTCGCCTTTTTTGTAGTCGGCACTTTTGGTGACTTTGAGGGCGGTATCGTGGATGAGGCCGGCTTCACCGAGGAAGCGGCTCTTGTCGATCTGCTTGCGGCGCCCTTTGTAGAAGCGGCTATCGACGTAGCAGAGGGTGAGGTGGGATTTGGCACGGGTGATGGCGACGTATCCGAGGCGGCGCTCCTCCTCCATGTTGGTCGCGTCACCGAGCAGCGGGAAAAACTCCTCTTCCATCCCGATGACATACACGTGCTCAAACTCCAGCCCCTTAGCCGCATGGATGCTCATGATCGCGATGGCGTCGTCCTCGATCTGATCCTGGTCGCTCTGGAGGGAGATGTCGTTGAGAAACTCATCGAGGGTGATGTCGGGGTTTTTGGTGATCGCATCGCGGAAGTAGCCATAAAATTCATCGATGTTCATGATCCGCTCGAAGCCGTCAACGGTGGCAGCGTAGTGGTCTTTGAGCCCGATGGTCTCTTCGAAGAGGGTGATGAGATTGTAGAGGGCTTTGTCGGCTTCTTCCTGTAGCAAATGGATCTTCTCAACCAGCTTTTTCAGTGCTGTGGCGATCCGTTTGCTGGCGATGGCGGTGAGCTCCTCGACGGTCGCCGTGGTGATGAGCTGGTAGATTGACCCCTTGCGTTCGTAGGCGGCGTGCTGGATTTTGTCGAGGGAGGCTTTGCCGATGCCCCGTTTGGGCTTGTTGATGATCCGCAGGAAGGAGAAGTCATCGTGAGGATTGGAGAGGACGCGGAAGTAGCTGATGATGTCTTTGATCTCCGCCCGCTCGTAGAAGCGGATGCCACCGATGAGTTTGAACCCCAACCCTTCACGGGTGAATCCCTCCTCGAGGGAGCGGGAGAGGGCGTTGATCCGGTACAGCACGGCGATCTCATCCGGATGCACCCCCCTGGCGAGGAGTCCTTTGACCTCTCGGGCGATGGTGCGGGCTTCGTGGGCTTCGTCGAGGGAGTGCTGGAGCTGGATCGGCTTCCCCTCACCCCGGTGGCTGATGAGCTTCTTGCCCAGTCGGCTGCTGTTGTGCTCGATGAGGGCGTTGGCGGCTTCGAGGATCGGCTGGGTGGAGCGGTAGTTGGTCTCGAGTTTGATCACCTTCGTGTCGTCGAAGTGTTCGTGAAAGTCGAGGATGTTGCGGATATTGGCTCCCCGCCAGCCGTAGATACTCTGGTCGTCATCCCCGACCACGCAGAGATTGTTGTGTTCGCTGGCGAGGAGTTCGAGGAGTTTGTACTGGAGTTCGTTGGTGTCCTGATACTCATCGACCATGATGTAGCGGTAGCGATTGGAGGTCTCGGCACGGAGCTTGGGGTCGCTCGCAAGGATCTGGTAGGTGAGCATCAGCAGATCGTCAAAGTCCACGAGGTTGTTCTCCTCGATATTTTGCTGGTACGCTTCGTAGATGCGGGCGACTTTTTTGTAGTCGGGGAGTTCGGCTTTTGCGGTCACTTCCTTCGGGGTGAGGAGGGTGTTTTTGTACGTGCTGATTTCGTTGGCGATGAAGGAGAGGTTGAGGTCGATTTTGAACGATTTTGCCAGGGTGCGGATGAGGCGTTTCTTGTCATCACTGTCAATGATGACGAAGGTGTTTGCCCGTCCAAGACGGTCGATGTGAAACTTCAGGAACAGCAGGCCAAATTTGTGAAACGTCGAGAGCATCGGCGGGTAGGCGCTGCGGTTGCCGATGAGACGGATGGCACGTTCGCGCATCTCAGCGGCAGCTTTGTTGGTGAAGGTGAGGGTCAAGGTGTTGGCCGGGTCGATCCCCACTTCGCCGATGAGATAGGCCAGACGGGTGGTGAGGGTCTTGGTCTTGCCGCTGCCAGCACCGGCGAGGATCAGGATCGGCCCATCGATCTGTGTCGCCGCTGCGCGTTGCGCGTCGTTGAGTTCATTCAGCATGCCCAGATGCTCCTTCCTTCGTTAGAAAGTCTATTATATCGATAAATAGTTAAAAAACGCCAACAGCATGCATTTAAAATCCAAATAAATAAGTTAAACTTATGCAAATATTTGTTATAGTTTACGATAAGTATTAACATAACATAAAAATAATGAAAAGGTGGAGTCCATGTTAAAAGATTTTGTAAAGATGGAGACGTTTCTGACGGTGGTGCGTGAACGGAGCTTTTCCAAGGCCTCAGCCAAACTGGGGATTTCCCAGCCGGCGGTGACCCAGCAGATCAAGTACATCGAAAATTATCTCGACAGCAAGATCATCGAACGGAAAAAGAACGGTATCCGGCTCACAACAGCAGGGGAGGATCTCTACAAAGTCGCCGTGCGATTGGAGAAGTGCGTCCTCTCGGCTGAGACCGAAACGCTCAAAATCATCGACAAGAAGATCACGTTTCGGCTGGGGGCATCGTTTACGATCGGCAATTATGTGATCCCAGGGGAGTGCCTCAACACCCTCAAAGACGCGATTAACAACGACATCCGTGTGGACATCGCAGTGAGCAGCAAGATCATCGAGATGCTCAAAGACCGCAAGCTCGACCTCGGACTCATCGAAGCCCACATCTTGGACGAAAATCTGATGGTGCGGGAGTGGCGCGAAGATGAGATGGTGGTCTTCAGCAACACCCCCCTCCCCAAGGTACTCCGCCCGGAAGACTTCTATGGCTTCAAATGGGTGTGCCGCGAAGAGGGGAGTCAGACCCGCAAAGTGGTCGCTGAGACGTTTGAGGAGATCGGGGTCGACTGTACCTCACTCGATGTTCTCTCAGAGGTGAGCAACACCACCGCCGTCATGCAGACCATCAAACGCAGCACCAAAGATGCAGAGACCCCCATCGTCTCGATCATCTCCCGCACCGCCATCGCTGATGATGTCCAAAAAGGGGACCTCTACGAAGCCACCATCCAGGGGTACCGCATGATGCGCCACTTCTACATCGTCTATCACAAAGAGAATAAGCACAACGCCTACGTGAACAATACCGTCGATTACATTTTGTCGGGGAAGTGTTGACGTCAGAAGTTTTGGTTGGCGTTGCTTTGCAACGCTTTTATCTGAGGGGATGTGATTCCAGCCCCTTTTGAGCCAGAGGTTTTCGGTCTTATTTGACCGTGGGCTTCTTGCCGTCACGGATCCATCCGTGCTCGATGCCCCCTTTGAGCTCGAAGACGTTTTCAAAGTGGAGTTGTTTGTCGAGGAAATTTCCCAGTGCTTTGCTCCGGTTGGCATGGGCACAATAGATGATAAACGGCTGTTTTTTGTCTTTGACGAGATGCCCCAGCTCAAAAAACCAGTTTCCCATATCCGGCTGACCTTTCTCATCGAAAAACATTACTTTGTGTGCCCCTTTGATGATGCCGGTTGTTTTCCACTCCTCCGGGGTGCGGATGTCGATGACGGGGATCCCTTGGGCTTGCATCTTGAGCAGCATGTCATTGTCGATCGTCGTAAACTTCGCCATCGCGGTGAGGCTCAGTGCGGCGAGGATGAGGAGAATTTTCTTCATGGTGGTTCCTTTGTGGTGTGATGGTTTGTCAATGAAAGTATAGTCAATGAATATTAATCAAAGCATCCCCATCCAAGTGGTATAATGCAGTATCTTGTTTGTGGGAGTCGTGTAGGATGGATGCGTTGATTGCTCTTTTGGTTCAGTTTGCCGATGCTGCTGGGTATGTTGGTATCTATGGATACATGTTTTTGGTCGGGACGTTTATCCCTGTACCGAGTGAGATCATGCTGATCCCAGCGGGTTACCTTGCGTCGGTGGGTCAAAAGAGCTTTGTCATCGCGATGGCGAGTGGGGCACTGGGGAGTTTGTCCGGCGCGGTGTTCAACTACTATTTTGCCAAATGGGTGGTGCGCCGCTATCTGCATGGCAAACCGGTGCTGGCGAAGGTGGAGCGTTTCTTCGCTCGGCACGGGATCATCTCGGTGATCCTCGCACCCCTGACACCGGGCCTGGGGCAGTACATGTCGATCCCGGCAGGCCTCTCGCGCATGCCGCTCCGCTCGTTTCTCCCCTTGACCTTCACCGGCAACCTCATCTGGGTGGGCTTCATTCTCCTCATCGGCTACCAGTTCGGCACCGGCACCCAAGCCCACCACGGCGCGGCACTGTTTTCGCTCATCTTACTCGGAGTCGTGATCGTCATCGCCTCCCTCTATGTCTGGCGTGAGATGCGACGGGAGAAGGGTGTGGAAGAGGGCGAGGTGTGATGGGAGAAGCTCTGCTTGTGTTATCGTGCTGTGTATTTCGTTAAAGCTTGTGGTTGAGACGAGAGGATTATGCTACTGTCTCCAAGTTGCGCTTCGAGCTCTTTAATCGTTGCAAAAGTTGATCTTTGCACCATTGGCTATATCCACATTCAAGCCCGCTCTCTTTGAGGTCACGGCTGAGCTCCTCTATACTCTCCACTTGATACAAAGAGAGCACATAGGCATATTGAGTGCGAGTTTCGGATTAAACGTATCTTTGACTTCCCACTTTCCGCCTTTGGCACTACCGACCCGTTCTATTTTCCCCTCTTGCCATGGAGCTGACTTCGGTGATCATCTCGGTGATCTCATTGGTCAACAACAATATCTTGATGGAGGAGTTAATATAGTAATCTCGATGCACCAATGCATTGACAATCAACTC
>WFMQ01000038.1 GCA_015488995.1 Nitratifractor sp.
AGGGAAAGGGGTGTATGACCCAGCCGGTGATACCATCACACTGGATCGCTACATCATCAACAGTTATACCCGTATGCGCTTTTGTGACACCAAGAGTGGACGCCTCGACTACGACCAAAAAGGGGCACCGACCAAAAAAACCGACAAAGCGGGTCTGCTTCCCTGGTACAAATGTGCCCGGCGAAACCCTCTCCCGTATCGTGTCATTTTCGGTCACTGGTCCACCCTAGGATACGTCGAGAACAGAGACGTCGTTTGTCTCGATACTGGCTGTGTCTGGCAGGGGAAAATGACGGCAAAACTTCTCAATGGGGATGGTCGAATCGTTCAGGTGGATTGCCCCAATGGGCGTGAGCCAGGGCGTGAGGCATGAAACGTGAACCGTTCCAGTCTTTCCCCTTTTTTGCCGACAAAACTCTCCAGTCAGTGTGCCCCCTTCTTCCCCGTAAACATGGCAATGCTGTCATGCGTGTCGAGACGACGGATGGGTGTTTTGTCGTGCGGCAGGGGACGCGGGGGGAGCGGGATATGGAGGTGGAGTACCGCGCAGCGCGTTTGGCGCATACGGCGGGGATCGCCCCTGAGATTTTGGCGTACGATGCCACGTGGGCTACGATGGTGCAGGCATTGGTCCCCGGTGAGCATTTGACCCAGTTGGAGGATGCCCAATGGGTGCGTCTCGGACGTGCGCTCCGCACACTGCATGCGCTGCCGTATCGGGATGCTGATTTTCCGATGATGGAGATGCGCCACATCATCGATCCGGATCAGACAGCGATCACCGAAGCGTTTGGTGTCGTCGAACGCTTCCCGCCTGAGTGGGCACTGTGTCATCACGATCTCACGCCCCGCAACATGCTTTGGGATGGCGATGAGGTGATGCTGATCGATTTTGAGTTTGCAGGGATCGGGGAGGTGTGTTTTGATGTGGCAGCGGTCTGTGTTGAGTTTGAGTTGGCAGGGGGGGCACGCCGTACATTTTTGTCCAGCTATTTTGGTGACGGGAGGTGCCCTGATGAGAAGCTCTCGGCATGGGAGACGCTCTATCGGGCACTGCGTCGTCAATGGTTTGCCCGCCACAGCATGGTATAATACCCCATCAACTTTTTAGGGAATCTCTATGGCCTACCTCGACCTCTTTGATATCGACAAACATTACGATGTGAAACCCATCTTTAAGGGGATGAACTTTCACCTTGAAGCCGGAGAACGGGTGGCGATCGTAGGGCAGAATGGAAGCGGCAAATCAACACTGATGAAAATCGCACTCGGAACTGAAGAGCCCGATGCGGGTCGTCGGATCATCGACCGATCCATCCAGATTGAGATGCTTGCCCAGCAACCGACCTTCCCCGATGGATTGACCACGCGGGAGGCGATCGAGTATGCGCTGACCGATCTGCGGGAGGCACGGGAGACCTACGATCGGCTGAGTGAGCAGTTGGCGACGGGGTATGAAGACAAAACCCTCCTCGAAGCGCATGCCCAAGCCGCTGCCTACCTCGATCACCACCATGCATGGGATCTGAGCAGCAAGGTGGAGCGGGTGTTGCACGAGTTTCGGCTCAAAGCGTATGAGGCACGTCTCGTCACCTCCCTCTCTGGAGGGGAGCAGCGACGGGTGGCACTGGCGACACTGATCCTCAAGAAACCCGATGTGCTCCTCCTCGATGAGCCCACCAACCACCTCGATGTTTACATGGTCGAATTCCTCGAAGAGATCCTCCTCAAGGAGAAGTTTACCCTCCTCATCATCTCCCACGACCGTTACTTCATCGACACCATTGCTACCCGGATCGTCGAAGTGGAAGCCCTCGGACTCGTGAGCTACACAGGGGGGTACTCCAGCTTCCTCACACAGAAAGAGCACCGCCTATCGGCCATGCAGAAGCAACACGACAATCTCATCCGCTTCCTTCGCAAAGAGGAAGCGTGGCTTGCCCGAGGGGTCAAAGCCCGCCAAACGCGCAACCAAGGGCGGAAAAAGCGGGTCTTTGCACTGCGCGACCAGGCCCAAGACAACCCCACCCTCATCCGCAAGATGAAACTCGAGCTTGATCGGGAGAAGAAAGCCTTCATGGGGGAGAAGATCGTCGCGAAGAAGAAGATGCTGTTTGAGCTCAAACATTTGAGCTACAGTGTCGCAGGCAAAAACCTCATCGAAGATTTCTCCGCCCGTATCCTCCAAAAAGACACCATCGCCATCGTCGGTCACAACGGCAGCGGCAAGTCCACCTTCCTCCGTCTGATGCTCGGCACCCTCCAGCCCGACAACGGTACCAGCAAAAGGGGCGAGGTGAGCATCGGGTACTTCGACCAGCACCGCGAGATGCTCAAGGACGATGAGACGCTCATCGGCACCTTTTGTCCTGACGGAGGGGATCGGGTGATGGTGGAGGGGAGGAACATGCACGTCTACGGGTATCTCAAGAATTTCCTCTTCCCCAAAGAGTACCTCAACAAAAAGATCAGTCAGCTCAGCGGTGGGGAGAAAAATCGGGTCGCATTGGCTCTGCTGTTCACTCAGCCCTACAATTGCCTCATCCTCGATGAGCCCACCAACGACCTCGATATCCAGACGATCAACATCCTCGAAGAGAAGTTGCTCAGCTTCCAAGGGGCACTGATCTTTGTCAGTCACGACCGCTATTTTGTCGATAAAATCGCGCAGAAGCTCCTGATCTTCAAAGGAAACGGCATCGTAGAAGAATCCTATCAAGCCTACAGTGACTATCTCGCGATTGAAAAAGAGATCAATGAACTCCACCGGATCGAAAAAGAGATCACCGTATCCAAAGGGAAGACGGTCGATACGGATGTCCCGACCCCAGCCAAAAAACCCACCAAGCTCAGCTACAA
>WFMQ01000039.1 GCA_015488995.1 Nitratifractor sp.
GCGGCAATTTCGTTCATAATCAAGGCAGATTTTTGAAGGACTCGCCTTAGCGAATTCAAGAAAATCTAACGCCGAGTATGGGCGAAAGTGCTGCACCCTTCGGGGAGAGCGGGACGAGACGACCTGTACGCAAAAAAATCTTTGCACCCCAAGGGCATTTCCTGCGGGCAATTGACTACGGCCAGTCCTGTAGATTTTTTCACGCACATCTCATCTCGTCTCGCTCTCTCAAACGTTTGGGTGTTTAGTTAGTGGGGTAATAACAAGCGTATCGAATACTGACGCTTATCCTCTCCCACTGGTTCAATCTGTACCTCATACAGCGGGAAACCCACCTGCATCAACAGTGCCTCAAGCTCATCGCTCCCCCACTCCACCATGTGCCACCCTGGACGCTCAAACTCCTCAAACAATCCCAAGCCCACAAATGCTTCCATATCCATCCGATAGAGATCGTAGTGAAACAGATGATCGCTGTACACATGTTGGAGTGAAAAAGTCGGGGAGGTGACATCGGTATCGATCCCTACGGCTCGGGCGACAGCTTGTGTCAGCGTCGTCTTGCCCGCCGCGAGATCCCCACGGAGGAAGACGATGGCGTGATCGGGAAGGGATTGGCGTAGATAGTTGACAACGGTGTGAAGGTTGTCGAGGGAGGCGGTGAGGGTCACGAAGGCTCCTTGTAACATCATTCCACCGCGTAGGGTGTGCAATAGCACACCAAAATCGGAACCGGAAGGCTCTGCCTCCGTTATTGTTCGGGGCTGAAGCCTTCGACTCCGGGTCAAACCGTTGAAAGGTGCGCAATTGCGCACCCTACGCGGACGTTGTTGAAAAAGGGTTGGGACTATAGTCCCACTCATGCGACTGAAGTCACATCCCCAACAATAAAAGCGTTACACAGCAACGCAAACAAAAATTCCTACTTCAGAGCGTTGCTCAATGCAACGATCCTATCGAGGTGCTTCGCAGCCGTCCCGCTCTCGATCGCCTCACGTCCCATCTCCAGTGCCTCTTGGATATCCCGAACCTGCCCATCAGCAAAGAGGGCGTAGGCAGAATTAAGCAGCACTATATCCCGCTGAGCCTCAGTCGCTTCGTTGGCAAAGATCGCGCGGGTGATGGCGGCATTGTCAGCAGCCTCTCCACCGAGAATCGCCTCTTTAGGTGCGAGAGAGAGGCCATGTTCTTGCGGATCGATGATGCCTCGCTCGATCTGCCCTTCACTCACCCACGCAAACTGCGTCGGGGCTGAGATGGAGATCTCATCCATCCCATCATCGCTGCTGACCACAAAGGCTCGCTTGGCATTAAGTGCGACAAGGACTTCAGCCATCGTGTCGATAAAGTCGGGACTGAAGACTCCCATGAGGTAGGTACGCGCTCCCGTGGGATTGGTGAGAGGCCCCATAATGTTGAATACGGTCCGATGCTCAATCGAACGGCGCACCGGCATGATGTGCTTCATCGCTGGGTGGTGATGCATCGCGAAGATGAAGGCAAACCCAGTCTCCTCGAGCATCTTCACCTGCTCTTCCACCCCAAGGGTGAGATTGTATCCCAAGGCCTCCAGCAAATCCGCTGCACCCGATTTGCTGGTGATGCTGCGGTTGCCGTGTTTGGCGACCACACGTCCCATTGAAGCCAACAGCAGAGAGACCGTCGTCGAGATGTTGAAGCTCCCACTTTTGTCTCCGCCAGTACCGACGATATCGATCGCCCGATCGGCCAACCCAGGACGGAGGGGCAGCTTGACCGAATGGCCCCGCATCACTTCCACCGCAGCGGTCACATCCTCCGCACTCTCCCCTTTTTCATACAGCCCCACCAAAAAACTTCGTGCTTCTTCCTGGGACATTTCGTTAGCAAAGAGTCGTTCAAATTGTTCTTGGGTTGCCATGGGCTTTCTCCTCGTTATATTCTCTTTTTATTGTTTCTGGCCAACGCGGGTGTGCAACACACTTCTTACTTCTCGCTTCCTACTTCCTGCACGTATTCCTCTTTCTTTGACTTGGGGATCGTCTTGGTCTTCGGGATTGCCAACACCTCATACTGCTTGGCTCCTTTGAGATACTCGATCGTAATCGTATCACCGATCTTCACCTCCTTGGCGGGCTTGGCTTTTGTACCATTGAGATACACGACACCGCTCTTGACCATATCTTGTGCGACGGTGCGACGCTTGACGACGTTGACGGCACTGAGCCACTTATCGATCCGCAACGCTCATCTCCTCTCCCGCCTTGGCAAACATCACTTCGGCCTCTTTGGCTGCTTCCACACCGAGAAAGGTCAATGCACCGCTCTCATCGACATAACCGCCCGTGCGCAGATCATCAAAAACCCTTTTCGCTTCTGGTGCCTCAAACATCCCAGTCTCCACCAGCATCGCCTGGACATCTTCGAGTGTCTCGCCAGGTTCTCTCTTCATGATCCCCAACAGACTCACCTGGTGAAAAACATCAAAATCCCGCATCTCAGTGGAGTTCCTCGTTGAGCTTCACTTCACGGGTGCTGCGGCGGGCGATCACTTCACCGGTGGTTGAATCGACCCGATAGTGGATGCCGTTGAGCCCTTGGAGCTCTGCACCTTTGAAGGTGGTTTTACTCTCCAGTGACGCTTCGGGGTTGGCTTCACGAATTTTTTCCAGTTGATCCGGAGCGATTTTGATCTTGGTGCCGGGAAGAACCGTGATCCCCGCATCGACGATGCATCCATCTCCGAGAGGAAGCCCCGTGACGGAGTTGGCACCGAGTAGTGTGTTTTCACCGATGGTGATGGGGTTGCCATCTGTGCCGCTGAGGACACCGAGGATACTCGCACCCCCACCCACATCCGAGCCGCTACCAACCACGGCCGAGGAGGAGATACGCCCCTCGACCATGACCGGGCCGAGGGTTCCGGCGTTGAAGTTGATGTAGGATGCCCCCGGCATCACCGTCGTCCCCGGTGCCAGTTGGGCCCCCATGCGGACTTTGGACGCGTCGAGGATGCGGGTATTATCTGCGGGGATGACGTGCTGGAGGAAGCGGGGGAATTTGTCCACACTTGTAATGTCAGGAAAGGTGCCTGAGAGCTTCATCTCGATCTCATTCTCACGGAGATACTCGAGCTCATACGGTGTGTTGCCGACCCACGCGACGTTGGTAAGGATGCCGAATGCTCCATTGAGATTGACCCCACGTAGGGGAGCTTTGCCAAGAGAGAGGGCATAGAGTTTGAGATAGACCGCTTCCACGCTCTGGGGGGCTGCATCCTCAAAGAGGAAGACGATTCGATAATCCTTGCCGATATCTTCGCGGGCGGAGAGGGCTTTGATCACTTGGACATTTTTGTGCGCATCACCCGTGGCCTCGGCCAGATAGGGGGCAAACGCTGCCATGGCATTGGCGACAAAGGTGTCGTTTAGTGTCGCGACACATTCGCTACCACTGAAATCTACCGTGATCCGCGCTTCTTGCAGTGCCCGGATGAAAACGGCGGCCGATCCGAAGTTCTCATTCCAGTTGACGATGGCAAAGGTGGCCTGAAGCACTTTGTCCGCATGTTTCTGTCCGCGATCGACCCGGGCGATTCCAAACGCCACCGGCTCACGGTAGCCTTCAGTATTTCGGGTCTCTTCGACGAGGGATGTGAATGCATCGGTCGATGCGATGGTCTCAATTGCCATGAACAGTTCCTTATTCTTTTTTAGGGGGCTATTATAGCCTTTTTTGGTTCAAAAAACCCACCATCAATTATTCACCATCAACCATTCACCTCACATTCCCCCATCATCTTCTCCCAGTCCCGATCAAAGTGTCCCCGAATGTAGCGATCGGTATGGGGGATCGTACAGCCGGAGCAATTGTGATGGATCACCTCAGCATGGACACTCCGTGATCCCCCTGGAGCATCAATGGCACACGTGCTCTTGACCACTGCCCCTTCCTCCATACCGATCCCCTCATCTCGAAAGCGAAAATGGGGACACGCGCACAAATAGCAGTTGAGATCCGCCATATCGTGGCAACGTGTTCCCTTGGCATACAATGGACAAAAGTCAGGTTCATGCTCCACCATATTATCGTACCGGAAATAGGCGATCACCTCCGAGTCGCTCAAGGGCTCAAGACGGGACACAATCTCACGATGCTTGGCGGCGTGCTGTTTAAACCAGTCACGGTAGGTCATCAAGACACACCCTGCACGGTTACCCCTCTTGCTGGCGTGCCTTGCACGCTGCTGCATCGATACAAAAGTACCCTTTGCCTTTCTTGGCAGGCTTAAGCTCTTCGGGGGTGCTGTTGCCGCATTTTTTGCAGGCGTTTTCCGGCTGGGTGGTCTGAGGCTTCTCCGTCTCTGGCTTCATGGCCGGGAAGAGGAGGACGTCGCGGATGGCGTGGTGGTCGGTGAGCATCATCACGAGGCGGTCGATGCCGATACCTTCTCCGGCGGTAGGGGTCATGCCGTAGCCCAGAGCGCGGACGAAGTCGGTGTCCATGTGCATCGCCTCATCGTCTCCAGTGACCTCCTTGGTCTCGACCTGTGCTTGGAAGCGGGCGTGCTGATCGAGGGGGTCGTTGAGCTCGTTGAAGCCGTTGGCCAACTCTTTGCCGGCCATGAAGAGCTCGAAGCGTTCGGCGATCTGGGGGTCTTCATCGCTGCGGCGTGAGAGAGGGGAGATGTCGATGGGGTAGTCGATGATGAAGGTGGGGTTGATCAGCTTCTCTTCGACAAAGGCGTCAAACAGCTCGGCTTGGACGTAACCGAGTGTCAGGTTGGGATCGGCTTCGATGCCGTGCTTTTTGAGATACGCCAGACCCTGTTCGCGGTCAGTGGCTGCCGATTGAGGGACGCCGCCGATGGTGGTGAGGGCTTCGACGAAGGGGACTTTGGCAAACGGTGCCGTACAGTTGATCTTCAGATCGCCGTAGGTGATCGTCCGACCCATGTCGAGACTATCGAGCAGGTGGACGAAGAGCTCTTCGGTCAGTGCCATCAGATCGTGGTAATTGTGCCACGCCCAATAAAATTCGATCGAGGTAAACTCGGGGTTGTGGGTCGCATCCATCCCTTCGTTGCGGAAGTTGCGGTTGATCTCAAAGACCGCTTCCATCCCGCCGACGATCAGACGCTTGAGGTAGAGCTCCGGTGCGATGCGCAGGTAGCGATCGATACCGAGGGCGTTGAAGTGGGTGATGAAAGGCTTGGCATTGGCTCCGCCGGGGATGGGGTGCATCATGGGGGTTTCGACCTCGAGAAAACCGCGATCCTCAAAGAAGCGTCGGATCAACGAGACGATCCGGGAGCGCAGCTCAAAGGTACGCTTCACCTCGGGATTCATGATCATGTCGAGGTACCGCTGGCGGTAGCGGATCTCCTGATCGGTCAAGCCATGAAATTTCTCCGGCAGAGGCATAATGGCCTTGGAGACGATCTGCACATCGGTACAATGTAGCGTCAGCTCCCCAGTCTGGGTGACAAACGGATACCCCGTTGCTTTGATAATGTCGCCCACTTCGAAGAGCTTCTTGACGACGGTGTTGTAGTAGCCCTCAGGGAGGTCGTCACGGGTGTAGTAGATCTGGACGAGCCCTTCACTGTCCTCGATCTTGGCAAACGATGCCTTGCCCATGATACGGACGAAGCGGATCCTCCCGGTGAGGGTGACGCGGGGGGCAGTCACGGGATCAACGCTATCGGCAGATGGGGCTGTCTCAGCAAAACGGGCGGCAAATTCGGCAGAGGTGATCCCCTTGGTGATGTTGGCGGGGTAGGGGTTGTGGCCTTCTTCGCGGAGTTTTTCGGCTTTTTTGATCCGCTCCTGGACGTAGGGGTTGTTGAGCATGGGTGATGTTCCTTGGATAGAGTTAGTGTTTATTTTGACAGTCGGCACAGAGGCCGACGATCTTCATGGTGTGATCGGTCATCTGGAAATGGTACGTCTCGGCGATCGCTTCTTGACGGGCTTCGATCACATCATCGGTAAACTCGACGATGGTGCCGCAGGCGGTACAAATGAGGTGATCGTGGTGTTTTTTGAGCCCGATTTCGTATTTTTTGCCGTCTTTGCCAAATGAGATCGATTCGGCCAACCCAGCATCTTCAAGAAGGGTGAGGGTGCGGTAGATCGTGGCGATCCCGATGTTCAGATCGTCGTTGGCCTCACTGACAAAACGGTGGATCTCCTCAGGGGAGAAATGGCCATCGTTCTCATAAAGGGCTTTAAGAATCGCTTCACGTTGACGGGTGAATTTGAGCCCGTTTTTCTTGAGCAGGAGGGTAAATTCATCGAGGAGAAACGGATACTCAACCATGGAGACGTGTCCCCCTCTTCGCATGAGAGGGTGCCGTCTTCAAAGAGAAGGGAGTCAAGTGGATAAGTGGAGCACCGATACGGTTTAGCACGGGAAGGAGCCGACTCGAACGGAGGGAAGTGGCAAAATTGTCTCGGACAAGAGCATTGCCCAGCAAACTGGCACTGATGAGGGAGAAGATCAAAAAATACTTGATACCCCCCACCGCCAAACCAAGCAGTCGGGAGAGCCCGGAAGGGGGCTCAGTCTTCAGGGTGGTGAAGATCATGACAAGGAGAGAGCTCCCCCCCCAGATCCCACCGAGTACCAGAAGGAAAGCGAGGAGTTTCATCAGCCCCATGTTGCCCATCTGGATGGCATGGTGCAGTATCTGCCCGACTGGCTCAGCGGCACGCGAGGCGACAAACACTCCACCAATCAACCCAACAAACCCGATAAACTCACGAAGGAAACCGTTGAAGTAGCCTTTAAAAGAGAGCAAGAGGATCAGCAAAAGCAAAACGATATCGATCACGGCAATCCCCCTTAGACCAGACCGCGAAGTTCTTCAGGCTTGTTGGCGTACTGCATGGCGGTTTCGCGTCCGACGGCACCACTCTGTACCAGCTTGACCATGGCTTGGGTCTGGGTCTGCATCCCACTCTCCCCCTGACCCAGCTGCATGGTGGAGTAGATTTGGTGGACCTTGTCCTCTCGGATGAGGTTGGCGATGGCGGGGTTGGTCACCAGGATCTCGGACGCAGCCGCACGGCCTCCGCCGACCTTGGGGAGAAGCATCTGTGAGATAACCGCCACGAGTGAGCCGGAGAGCATGGCCCGCACCTGAGGCTGCTCATCCCCCCCAAAGACATCGATGATACGGTTGATGGTGCCTGGAGCAGAGTTGGTGTGGAGCGTCCCGAAGACGAGGTGTCCCGTCTCTGCGGCGGTCAGAGCCGATGAGATCGTCACTTTGTCCCGCATCTCCCCCACGAGGATGATATCGGGGTCTTGGCGCATCGCGTATTTGAGGGCTGCGCCGAAGCTGGCCGTATCTTCGCCCACACTACGGAATGAGAAGACACACTTTTTATTTTGGTGGACGAATTCCACAGGATCTTCAGCGGTCAGGATGTGCTTCGACTCGGTTTCATTGATTTCATTGATCATGGCGGCCAGGGTGGTTGATTTACCCGATCCGGTCGGTCCGGTGACGAGAATGAGCCCTTTTTCGCGCTTGATCAATCGCTTGTAGACCTCTGGGGCACCCAAATCATCAAGAGAGGGGATATTGAGAGGGATGACACGAAAGGCGGCGGCCATGTCGCCCAAGGCACGATAGTAGTTGGCACGGAAACGCCCTACCCCATCGAGCTGAACGGCGAAGTCAAGCTCATTGTTCTCTTCAAAAGCCAATTTCTGCTTTTCGGTCAAAAGGGCGTAGCACATCTCTTCGATATCGTCGCCCGTCAGCACGGGGAGGTTGATCGGCTTGAGCTTGCCC
Source organism: Nitratifractor sp. (assembly GCA_015488995.1). GTDB lineage: Bacteria > Campylobacterota > Campylobacteria > Campylobacterales > Sulfurovaceae > S017-3. The sequence continues at coordinate 7,784 of WFMQ01000039.1, forward strand.
GACATACGGAGTTGGGGTTTGCTGCGACTGACGAGGTGGAGGTCGGAGGCACCGTGGGCGACAATACTCTGGAGAAGTTTTTGGATGTTGTTGGACATGAAAATTCCTTGTTAGTCGATGATGGCCGGGACGACAAAGAAGTCGTCGGCGTGCTGGGGAGCATGTTTGAGGATGGCGGTCGGGATTGTGGGATCACCGGCGGGGCTGTCCTGACGCAAAGGGGTTCCGCCCGTCAGGGTCGAGAAGGCAGCATCGAGATGATCGGTCTCCAGCTCACCCAGATTTTCGACATAGGCAACGATGTCGGAGAGGTGGCCGATCATCGCTTCTTGTTTGGTCTCGTCGATACGAAGGTGGGAGAGTTTTTCGAGTTTGGCAAGTACATCATGATCGATTTGCACGGGGTGTCCCTTATGGCTTGTTGTGGTAAAATATCGGGATATTATAGTCAAAAAGAGATAAAACATGAGTACAAAATCGGCTCTTCTCCAGCAACAACAGATCGATTCGCCTACATTAGAAAGGCTCCTCGAATTACGAAAGCAGGGTGAGGTGGATTTCATCCTGATCGACATCCGCGAACCGTATGAATACGAGGAGCGGCACATTGTGGGGGTGGACTACCTACTCCCGACGACGCAGTTTCAATCGTGGGCCCCACGCCTCCCTGAGCTATTTGCCCATCAATCGATTGTCTTGACCTGCCGCACATCCAACCGC
>WFMQ01000040.1 GCA_015488995.1 Nitratifractor sp.
AGCTATATGATGCGGTGAGGAAGGGGTTGTGAGAGCTATTTTATTTTTGCTGTTACTTTTTATTGTTCATTCTACTCTGCCCCCTTTACCCAGTTTAGGAAATTTTGTATAGCATTAAAATTATATGAGTTAGGCAAAAGCGTCGGAGGATTTTCCACCCCCCCATGGGGGGGGTAGAAGTGAGAGGAGGCGTTTACTCGGCTCCCTTGCGTTGGATCTGAGCCGATTTTTCACGGTACTCTTTTTCATCAATACCGCCATTGGCGAATCGTTTGTCGAGGATCTCCTGAGCGGTGAGCTCGTCGTGTGTCCGGGTGGGCATCGAACATCGGTTGCGAAACAGATAAAAGAGCAGAGCGATTATGGCCAGCGGCATGAGCCATCCAAGTCCCATACCCAGATAGCCTCCCATATAATTTCCCATTGGGTTCATTGTGATTCCTTTTTAGACCACCGTGTTTGAACGGCAGTGGTGTTGTGTGATGTATGCTTATGATAAGCATAAGAGTATTATAGCATATATGTGTGCAGGGAGTGTGCAGGGTATTTGCACATTTCCTGCACGGGTGGGAGGTACAATGCCGACAGCACAACCAAGAAAAATACAACCTGTGCTACAAAAAGGAACTCCAATGAAAAAGTTATTGACACGAACATTGATCGCTACAAGCATAAGCACGCTCGCCGTTTGGTCATCAGGAAATGCTTCATCGATGGCTGACGATGAGACCCCGATGCAGTCTGTTTCAAAAGGAATGTCAAACCCAATGGGGATGGAAGACATGGAAGCGATGCAGAAGCGTGTCATCGGTATCATAGGGGACGAACTTAAAAAAGAGAATGTGACGCTGAGTGACAAAGCCGCCCGTGCGATACAGGGGCGACTTCAGGGGATGATGCGCGATATGCAGCAAAAGATGCAAGGCGCAACGGGTGGTACAATGGGTCGCAGTATGGGTGGCATGCCCGGACGTCGTGGCATGCAAGGTGGTATGAACGGCGGCATGAACGGTGCGGCACGTGGCAATATGCCCGGTGGCAGGATGCAGGGGCAGCCCGGAAAGGGGAACATTCCCATGCATTGATTGGGTATAATACCGAATCGACACCCCCAAGGAAGTGCCATGAAAATACTGCTAATGGAGGATGATCCCGTCCTGGGGGATATCCTCGAAGAGTACCTTGCACAGTTTTACCGTGTGACCCGGGTCTTTGACTCGGCAGAGGCGACTGAATGTCTCGATGCAGGCTCCTATGATCTGTTGATTTTCGACATCAATGTTCCTGGGCAAAGCGGCCCCGAACTCCTCAGAGAATTGCGCTCCTTCAGCGATACGACCCCGGCCATCATCATCACTGCCTACGAAGATACCCGGTATCTGCGTGAGAGTTTTGATGCCGGTGCCCACGATTATGTCCGCAAACCGTTTGATCTCGAAGAGTTGAAACTCCGCATCGAGAAAAGCAAAGTGCTCTTTCACATCGAGCAGACACAGCGGGTGCCACTCGACGAGACGCGCACCTATGATCCCGCATGCCGAGCTGTCCATACTGGAGATACCGAGACGATCCTCAAGCCCAAAGAAGCCCGACTCCTGGAGTACTTTCTCGCCCATACCGGGCGGGCGATTTCGACCGAGGAGCTGATCCAGAACATCTGGAGCTACGAGGCGATGCCCTCCGATGCCACGATCCGATCGCACATCCGCAATCTCCGGGAGGTGATCGGGGCGGAGAAGATCACCACACAGCGGGGGCTGGGATACCGATATGAATGAGTTGGAAAAGCGCTCGTTTTACTCCTTCCTCACCCTGTACGTTGCTTCCTCTTTTTTCCTGATTACTCTGGTGGGGTACTGGTACTATATCTCCCAGAAACAATCCCTCCAAACCCACATCCACTACAAGCTGGAACACCTCGTCGACCAAGAAGCTGGACGCATCATCACATCACGGATGGAGGGAACCCCCTATCGCTTCGTCCCACCCGGAGACGGGGTTACTATGGCTTTGCTCAATGCGGCGGGGAAGGTACTGTATGGTGATGCGATCGTGGGGATTGATCTTGCCCATCCGGGATTTGTGAGCCACCATCGGGAGAGCACCCTGATCTCGGATGCGGCCAAAGGGCATCTCGGTGTCCAATGGATCGTCGTACGAAGCCGAGAGCTGGCCGGGGAGATCGATGCCCTTCAGCAGAAGGTGAGCCTACTGGTATTGTTGGTGATGCTGGTCGTCGCGGTGATTGCTTGGATCCTTTCGGGGATCTTCATGCGCCCTTTGCAGAGGCGCGTGCGTCAGATCGAAGATTTTATCAACGACATCACGCATGAGCTCAACACTCCGATCACGGCTTTGTCGATGACAGCACGTCAGGCACTCAAAGAGGGGCTGTGCACCGACCGACAGCTCAACAACATCGACATCAGCACCAAGCAGCTCTATGATATGTATCGTTCTTTGACGTATCTCAATTTTGATGAGCCAAGCATGGCCGATGAGGTGAGCGATGTTGGAGATGTGTTGCGTACGAGCATTGCGTATTATCGATCCTTGGCCGAAATGAAACGGATCGATTTTGATGTGGCGGTGACGGACGCGTTGCACTACCCCATCCCAGAGCAGAGACTCTCACTCCTCTTTGGCAACCTCATCGGTAATGCGATCAAATATTCTTCGGCACGTTCGGTGATCCACATACGGCTCACGGATCACACATTCACGATCGAGGATCATGGGATCGGGATTCCCCATCCGGATCAGCTCATGATATTTCGGCGGTACCAGCGGGGCACCAAGCAGTCGGGGGGATTTGGGATTGGTCTGCACATCGTCAAGAGTATCTGCGATCAGCACGGCATCGGGATACGGATCGATTCGGTGGTGGGTGAGGGGACGACGTTTATACTTGTTTTCAGTGATGTGGAGGATGAATTTGATGGTAATAAGGATTATGCTATAGTTACACACTAAAAAGTCTGGTCATACGAAGGGGTCATCATGAACTTTGGCAGTATATTCGGTGGGATGCGTAAGCGTGCGGATGAAGCGGATGCTCCGGCGCACTGGGTGAAGTGTCCCGATTGTCTCTCGTTGATGTATTACAAAGAGGTGGAATCGCAGCATCAGGTGTGTCCCAAGTGTACGCACCATTTCCGGATTGGAGCGGATGCACGGATTGCGTTGCTGAGTGACGCGGGGAGCTTCGAGGAGCACGATGCCACCCTCGCCCCCGTCGATCCTCTGAAATTTGTCGATAAAAAAAGCTACAAAAAGCGGCTCGACGAATCGAAGAAAAAGACCGGCCGCACCTCCTCGGTCGTCAGCGGGAGCTGCACCATCGAGGGGCAGCCGGTGGAGCTGGTGGTGTTTGACTTCGCCTTCATGGGGGGGAGCCTCGGCTCGGTCGAAGGGGAAAAGATCGTCCGCGCCATCAACCGCGCCATCGAGCGTCGCAGCGGGCTGGTGATCGTCTCGGCCAGTGGTGGGGCGCGGATGCAGGAGAGCACCTACAGCTTGCTTCAGATGTCCAAAACATCAGCGGCATTACAGAAGCTCAGTGAAGCCAAACTCCCCTACATCTCCGTCCTCACCGACCCGACCATGGGTGGGGTAAGCGCGTCGTTTGCGATGCTGGGCGACATCATCATGGCCGAGCCCGGTGCCCTGATCGGCTTCGCCGGACAGCGGGTCATCAAACAAACCGTCGGGGTCGATCTCCCCGAAGGGTTCCAACGATCTGAATTTCTCCTTGAACATGGATTGATCGATATGGTCGTTGATCGTAATGCCATGAAAGAGAGCATCGCGAAGTTTATGCGGATGTTTTTGAAGCAGGGGGATGAGACGGCGGCGTAGGATTTGGCTTAACTGGGACTGAAATCCCAGCCCCTGTTTTATGACGGCGCGTAGGGTGTGCAACAGCACACCAAAACCGCAACGGAACCGGAAGGATCTGCCTCCATTATTGTTCGGGGCTGAAGCTTCCGACTCAGGAGAGGAAATCGTTGGAAGGTGTGCAATTGCACACCCTTATGTGTTGTCTGTCTTGTTCTGTGAAAATTTCGTTGCTACACACCAAAAGGATTCCCCATGCCCCTCCAAAAACTCCTCCTCTCCGATACCCTCCCTGAACACACCAAATCCCCAAAAAAAGTCTTCAAAAAAAGTGGAAAAATCGAGACGAAGTTTTACAACCGTGAATTCATGCGTCTTCAGCACGAAGTGGTCAAGCTCCAGAAATGGGTGATCGAGAGTGGGCAGCGGCTGTTGATGATCTTTGAGGGGATGGACACCGCAGGCAAGAGCTCGACGATCAAAGCCTTCAATGCATATCTCAACCCCCGCCATACCCGCAGTGTGGCACTCCCTAAGCCGAGTGAAGTGGAGCAGGGGCAGTGGTATTTTCAACGCCATTTGCGGCAAGTGCCCGATCGGGGGGAGATCGTTTTTTTTGACCGCAGCTGGTACAACCGTGCTGGGATCGAGCCGATATTTGGCTTCTGCACCCCGCAGCAGCACGAGGAGTTTTATGGTCAGGTCAACTCAGTGGAAAAGATGCTGGTCGATGACGGGATACTTTTTTATAAATTTTACCTCAACATCGACAAGACCACGCAGGGGGATCGTATCCGTGATCGGGAGCAGGATCCCCTCAAGAGCTGGAAGATCTCTCCACTCGACTACAAATCCCACGAGCGTTACGACGACTATGTGACGCTGCGGGAGACCATGTTTCGCCAGAGCGGTATGCCGTACGCTCCCTGGATCGCACTTGATGTCGTGGACAAAAAACGCGCCCGTCTCAATGCCATCCGCTATCTGCTCAGTACCATCGAGTATGCCGGGCGGGATATGGGCGCGGTGATGGGGGTCGATGGGGGGATCGTGACGTTACACCCAAATCCGTAAATAGAAAAAAGCATGAGTCGCAATCATCGTATCCATGGGCTTCACGTAAAATCATCGCCGAACCTACGGGTGCGACTCAAATTTTACGCAAACCCCATGAACACGAGCATTGTGGCTACTGTAGATTTTCTATGTACGGATTTGGGTTACACGACGGGGTCAGCTCCGGCCGTGATGCTTGCTAAAATAAACTCCCGGGCTCATCAGGTTGGAAACTTTTGAGGACGGCTTTGTCGAGGGAATAGACAAAGGCGTAATTGAAGTGGAACTGCTTGAGGATCGCGTGCGCCTCTTCGGGGGTGGTGAACCAATGGGGACGTTCGACGTGATCGACTTTGGTCTTGGGAGGCGTGAGGACGATGCTCTTGACCCAGGTGGTTTGGTATTTGACGTATTCGCGGGCGGCGACAATGTCGGGGATGTTGTCGGTGAAGATGAGGACGCGGTCGCTCGATCCCTTGGGGACTACTTCAAACTTGCCATTGATGTACACGGGGAGGAAATGGCGGGTATAATGGACTTTGTCGATGGCGTAGGGGAGATCATGTGCGTCGCAAAAGGCGATGACCCGTAGCAAGTGGGGGAGATGGAAGGGGATCATCTCCCGATCCTGATAGACATACTTCCCCACCCGAAACGTGGAGCGGAAGAGGGTGTCGCTCACCCGGTACCCCTCGGCCTCTTCCTCGAGACGGGTTGCATCGGGTTTGATCTGCTCGAGGAGCGACGCGTCGCTGCTGACAAAGAGATGGCCGTCGCCGTTGAGGACTTGTTCAAACGCTTTGAACCAGGTATCGGCGAGGAAGGTGACGTTGCCCCGGTGGGTGAGGATCTGACGGAGGAAACTCATCTCATGCGGTAGAAGTCGGACAAATTCAGCTTCTTTTTTGAGGAGAACATACCGGAGGAGACGGAAGGCGGCTTTTTGGACGCTTTCGACCTGTATCCAAGCCACTTCATCATCGGTGATGGGTATCGCCCCTTCGTGGACGACGACATAGGCTCCATGGCTCAATGCGGCGGGGATATCCTCGGCATTGGCGGTGAAAAAGAGATCGCCGTGATCGACTTTGGAGGGGAACGTCGTCGCTCCCTCGATGGCTTGGACAGCGGGCTGGTTGCGGAGGGTGCCTTCGGTGAGGTTGAGGATAGCTTCGATGGTCACTTAGCTTACCTTCGTGCCCGAGGTTTTCGGGGTTTCGGGGCGCAGGAGACTCAGGCCATTTTTGTCTTTGGCGGCGAGCAGCATCCCTTCGGAGCGTAAGCCCATGAGCTTGGCGGGCTTGAGGTTGGCAACGACGCAGGCTTGGGTGCCCATGAGGTCGTCGGGGCGGTACCACTCTTTGATCCCGGCGACGATTTGGCGAGGAGATGCTTCGCCGAGATCGACCTGGAGAAGGAGGAGTTTCTTGCTCTTGGGCACCTCTTCGGCGGCAACGATGGTGCCGATCTTGAGTTCGGTTTGGAAAAAGTGATCGATGGAGATGAGGGCGACCCCCTCGGTGGTTTCTTCTTGGGGTGCTTCCTCTTTTTTGGCGGTCTCTTTTGTCTTCTCTTTCTGGGCAGGCTGAGGCTCAGCTGGTGGAGTCTCTTGCAAGAGTTGCTCTTCGATACGGGGGAAGAGGGGCGGGGTCTTCTCGATGGTAAAGGGATCGAGGAGTGTGCCCTCCTGAATGATCGCTTCGTAACGTGCTTGATCGATGGTGAAGCCGAGTGCTGTGGCGATGGTGTCGGTGGTCTTGGGCATGATGGGGTGGAGCATGATGGCGACCCGCGCCAGCAGGTTGGCGATGAGGCCGTTGAGCGCCATCGCTTCGTCGGTTTTCCCCTCTTTCATGAGGTTCCAGGGCTGGTACTGGTCGATCGCTTTGTTGGCGATGGCGAGGGGGTGCCAGAGCTCTTCGAG
>WFMQ01000041.1 GCA_015488995.1 Nitratifractor sp.
CGGATGGAAGTGGTGAGCACCGATCCATTGGTGATCGTCGATTTCGCCCACACTGATGATGGGATTCGCAACGTCCTCGAGAGCCTCAAGGATCAGGAGATCACGGTCGTTTTTGGTGCGGGAGGGGATCGGGACAAGACCAAGCGTCCCCGCATGGGTGCTGAGGTGGGACGGTTTGCCAATCGGATTTTTGTCACCAGCGACAATCCTCGCAGTGAAGACCCGATTCAAATCATCGAAGAGATTCTTGTCGGACTGCGTGGCAAAGAGAACGTCACCGCCGTCCCAGATCGACGGGTGGCGATCCAAATGGCGCTTGAGAGCTTGAACCCGGATGAGATTCTAGTGATCCTCGGCAAAGGGGATGAGGTGTATCAGGAGATCGGGGAGGTCAAACATCCCTTTGACGATCGGGAAGTGGTGCGGGAGTTGCTGGGTGATGCATCGGCATCGTGATCGCACCTGGGTCGCTGGGGATCGGGGTGACCAAAAGAGAGGGGAGATATCATGAATGAAACACCCATCACGGAAGAGAGAGGTGATGAAAAACGGACGCCAATCGTCAATCGGCTCACTTGCGCCACTCTCGAAGGGGCAGAGGCTCGCGTCATCGAAGTGGAGGCGACGTTTACCAAAGGGTTGCCCGGGTTTGTGATTGTAGGGCTTGCCTCGAGCGACATACAAGAGTCGAAGGAGCGCACCAAAGCCGCCTTGCTCACCAATGGGTTTGTGTTCCCCCCCCTCAAAATATCGGTCAATCTCTTCCCAACCTCCATCAAAAAGAGTGGTTCACATTTGGACTTGCCCATTGCCCTCTTGATTGCGTTGAATGCGGTTGCACTGGACGAACCCGATCTTTTTGTCTTTGGTGAGTTGGGTTTGGACGGACGGGTCAAATCCAATGCCATGCTGTTTCCCTTGATCCTATCGCTCAAAGAGCAAGGTGTCATACGCCGAGCCATTGTCCCGACCGAGGCATTGGGGTATCTCAGTCACATACCGGGTGTTGAATTGCATCCCGTGGCGACACTGGTCGAAGCGATTGCTTTGGTCAAAGCGGGGAGGGGAGGTGGGACTGTTTCCCCCTCAGAGTACGATGCCCACTCGATGCAGATCGGGGAGATACGGTACTATTACGACCAAACATACCCGCTTGATTTTGCCGATGTCAAGGGGCAAACCGTCGCCAAGCGAGCGGCACTGATCGCCGCCGCAGGGATGCACAATTATAGGATGGAGGGGAGCCCAGGGTGCGGCAAAAGCATGATCGCCAAGCGGATAGGCTTTATCCTCCCCCCTGTTACCGAAGAGGAGATCCTCTCGATCGCCAAACATCAGTTTCTCGATGGTGAGGTGCCTGATTTTCGTGCCCAGCGTCCGATTCGCTCCCCACACCACACCTCGACCCGCGCATCCATTTTTGGGGGTGGGTCGTCACAGGCGAAGATTGGCGAAGTGGCTCTCGCCAACAAAGGGATCCTTTTTTTTGACGAGATCCCCCACTTCCCCAAGGCCATCCTTGAAGCGATGCGCGAACCGCTGCAGGACAAAAAAGTATTGATCAGCCGCGTAAACACCAAGATCGAGTACCCCGCTGACATCATGCTCGTCGCCGCCCAAAATCCATGTGCCTGCGGCAATCTCCTCTCCAAAACCCATGCGTGCCGATGCAACGATGCAGAGATTCGGCGCTACCGCAACAAACTCTCTGACCCTTTTCTGGATCGGATTGATCTCTTTGTGGTGATGCAAGAGGTGGATCCCGAGGACACAGGGGACATCACCTCTTCGGAGATGCATGCACAGGTCATCGCAGCCTTCGCCCGTCAAAAAGAGCGCCATCAACCCCAGCTCAATGGCAAACTCTCCGAAGAAGAGATTGAGACATTTTGTCTCTTGGATGCCGAAGCCGAGGCAATCCTCTTCAGTGCCATCAGCAAATTTGGTCTCTCCCACCGCAGCGTAGCCAGCCTCAAAAAAGTCTCACGTACCATCGCCGATCTTGCAGGGCACGATACGATCACCAAAGCAGATGTGCTCGAAGCATTGAGCTACAGACGACGGTCATGAAATAAAGAGGCTTTGAACAGAGTACAATGCGACAAAGAAAAAGGGTATATTTCTGGTGCCTATCAGTGTGAGACAGGATGAGAACCTTCAACGTGAAGTTGATAGAGGAAAAATTCAAACACAAAATATTTGGAGAATGAGATGGAAACATCAGACCTTGTAGAGAGGATCTCAAATGGAGAAGACAGCTTTACTCAGTTTAAGAGAGAAGTCATCTCAGTGGTGAATATTTTATGAAATCGGGTGCAGACAAAAAGAAAATCTCGCAGGAAGAGCTTCGACGACTTTTTGCAGAGTCCAAAAGGCTTTATGCCGATGAAGAGACGATTTTCGGTAGTGACATGAGTGACTTAAACAGTGAATTATTTTATCAGTTTTTAGAAAAAGACAATCCGATAGTGTATGAAGGCGTAAAGAGTGGTCATATGGAGTTTTCAAAAATTCTTGAGAATCTGGAACTGCTAAAAGAGGGGCATCTCACACTTGCCGGCAACCTGATTTTTGGTATGAACCCTCAAAAATTCACCCCATCATTTTACATTGATTGCGTCTATTTTGATGGCAACGATGTGAGTGTCAATAGGTTTATGGATAAAAAAACCATCAAAGGAAGTTTCCAAAAACTGTACGAGGATGGATTGGCATTTATCGTACGAAATCTCCGCAGACGACAAGAAGGAGACGCGTTCAATACTGCGGGAGAACTCGAAGTTGATGAAAGAGTGTTGACAGAGCTGATTGTCAATGCATTGGTGCATCGAGATTACTATATTAGCTCGTCCATCAAGATTTTTATCTTTCATAATCGTATTGAGATCATCAACCCCGGAAAATTAATCAACTCATTAACGGTTGATAAAATCAAAAGCGGTATCTCTATCCATAGGAATCCTATACTTAATTCTATCTGCAAAAATGTTTTGCCCTATAGTGGTTATGGAAGTGGGATTAAAAGAATCCTCAGCATTGATCCAAGTGTACAATTTACGAACGATACAGACAAAGAGGAGTTTAGAGGTGTTATATATAGAGGAGATTGAGAGATCGAAGATGATGCTTGATTAAAAATATGCGACCCAGAACGGTTATTGAGAGTTTTTGATTGGATGTTTTATGGTGGAGCATAACGGGATCGAACCGATGACCTCTTCGCTGCCAGCGAAGCGCTCTCCCAGCTGAGCTAATGCCCCAAATGAAAATTAAGACACCAAAAGTCTCTCCAAACATTGAGAAATGAAGGGAAAAATAAGTGGTGACCCCTAGGAGACTCGAACTCCTGTAACCAGGATGAAAACCTGGGATCCTAACCACTAGACGAAGGGGCCACATAATTTGCTTTTGGTGACCGAAAGTATACAGACCAAACGCTTAAAAGAACATAAAATCACGAAAGATTTTTCAGATTTTGCTTTTGGGGCACTTTTCAGAAAAAACGAGATACAATAAAATACACTATTTTACCAAGGGAAACCATGACCAAATTTGTCGGAGCGCACGTTAGCGCAAGCGGAGGAGTAGACAATGCCCCGCTCAATGCTATGAAGATCGGTGCCAAAGCCTTCGCACTCTTTACGAAAAATCAGAAACAATGGAAAGCCAAACCGCTTACCGAAGAGACCATCGCCGCGTTCAAAGCCAATCTGGCCGAAAGTGGTATCGCCCCTCGGCACGTCCTGCCGCATGACAGCTACCTCATCAACCTCGGCCATCCTGAAGAGGACAAACTCCTCAAATCTCGCGAGGCGTTTGTCGATGAATTGCAGCGGTGCGAACAGCTCGGGCTGGAATTGCTCAACTTTCACCCCGGAAGCCATCTGGTCAAAGTATCCAAGCGAGCGGAGGACTACACCGCACAGATTCATGCGGCTGAGTACCATTGCCTTGATGTGATTGCGGAGTCGATGAATTTGGCGATTGAGGCAACCCGAGATTCCAAGGTAAAGCTTGTGATCGAAAACACGGCTGGTCAGGGGACAAATCTGGGGTACAAGTTTGAGCATTTAGGGTACGTGATCGATAAGATCGAGGACAAAAGCCGCGTCGGGGTGTGCCTCGATACGTGCCACACCTTTACCGCCGGATACGATCTGCGCACACCGGAAGCGTATGCCGAGACGATGGATGCCTTTGAAACAATCGTCGGCTTTGACTATCTCTCAGGGATGCACCTCAACGACTCCAAGCCACCACTGGGGTCTCGGGTAGACCGTCACCAGTCGCTGGGCAAAGGGGAGATCGGATGGGAAGGGTTTCGTCTCATCATGAACGACCCACGGATGGATGATATCCCTCTGATCCTCGAGACGATCGATGAGACGATTTGGCCCGAAGAGATCCGCGAACTCTACGCGCTGATCGGGGCACAGTAACCTAACGGGCATTATTCCAATCAGGAGCAGGGACTTCCGTCCCGTTAGGCAGGACTGAAGTCCTGCCTCCAAAGTTTGATACATATTCGCTGGATCTATACCCACGAAACAGGAGGAGAAGCCATGCTGCATTATCAATTCAACAATTTTTACGAGATCGTTCAGACGTACGGATACAAACGGCGCAAAAAAGTGGCGCTCTTCGAGGGGGAGACCAAAATCACCTACGGGGAATTGCTCGAGAAGGTGGACGCGTTTGCGGGGTATCTCGCTTCGGTCGGGATTGCCCCCGAAGATCGCGTGGCGCTTTTCATGCAAAACAGCTGGGAGTTTGCCGTAGCGGTGTTGGCGATCTCCAAGATGGGTGCGATTACCGTCCCCATCAACAATTTCCTCAAAGAATCCGAGCTAAACTACATCCTCGAGGACAGTGGCGCGACGCTCTTGGTCGCCTCAGCAAAATTTGAAAAAGTGGTGCACGCCTCAGAAGCGAGGCATCTCTGCCTGCAGATCATCTGGGAGGGGGGACTACGCCTGACCGATGCGGTAAATGTAGCGTTCGAAGAGGCGCTGTCTCGCAACCTTCAGGCCAAACCAGTGATGCGGACGCTGGACGATCTGGCAGTGTTCTTCTACACGTCCGGTACCACAGGCAAACCCAAGGGGGCGATGCTCACCAACAAAAACATCCTCTCCAACTCCGTCTCGGGAATCACGATGATGAAGATCACCCCCAAGGACCGCTTCATCGTCTTCTTGCCTATGTTCCATTCGTTTGCCTTCTCGATCGGGGTCATCCTCCCCCTCTATGCAGGTGCCAGCATCGTCATCATCAAATCGCTTCAGCCTTTTAGCAATATTTTCAAGCAGACCCTCCTCAAGCGGGTGACGGTTTTCTTCGGGGTGCCCGATGTCTACAACGCTGTCGCCCGTGCCAAACTGCCATGGTATTTCATGTGGTTCAATGCCATACGTATCTTTATCTCCGGAGCTGCAGCTCTGCAACCCCAGACCCTCGATGCGATGAATGCCAAATTCAAACGGGCCACACTTCTCGAAGGGTACGGCTTGAGTGAGAGTTCACCCGCCACGGCACTCAACCCCATCCATAAGCCCAAGCACAAGTCGGTCGGTCCAGCGATGCCCGGCTACGCCATCAAAATCGTGGATGAGAATCTGGTTGAGCGTCCTCGTGGTGAAGTCGGAGATATTATTTTGCACGGTGACCACATCATGCGCGGATATCTCAACCGCCCCGAAGCGACCGATGAGACGATCATCAATGGATGGCTACTGACTGGGGACATGGGATACATGGACGACGAGGGGTATCTCTTTATCGTCGATCGCAAAAAAGATCTCATCATCTCCAAGGGGATCAATATCTACCCTCGAGAGATTGAAGAGGTGATCGATGACTTTGATGGGGTCAAATTCAGCGCGGTTTTGGGCATACCGGATGAGAAGAGCGGTGAAATCCCCATCGCCTACCTTGAGCTCGAGGAGGGGCTGGAACGGATCGATGAGTCGGCACTGCGCAAGCATCTGCGGGGCAAACTGGCCAACTACAAAGTCCCCAAGCAAATCCATCTCATCGACGAACTTCCCAAAAATGCCACCGGAAAAGTGCTCAAACGGGTGCTCAAGGAACAGATCAAGGAGCACAACAACGGATGAATCCCTTCTTAGAATTTATTGAGGCCAAACGGCTCGAGTCGGTATCGATCTTCGCCCAGCTTAAATGCACGGTCGAAGAAGCCAAACTCCTCCAAGCTCAGTGCCTGCGGTACGCTGCTGGTCAGGATGAGGTGGCGGTACTCGAACTGCTCCGGGAACAATACGGTGAGACACCTCATGACTACATCCCCCATCTCTCTCGGATCAAAACCCTTATCGATATGGGATGGCTCATGCCGGTGCGTTTCATGAATGCCAAGGGGGGGGATGCCTCCTTGCTTGAGCTGCTGACCCTCTCGGTGACCCCGACGGTGGTGTTGCTGCGGCTCCTCGAAGAGGGATCACTGGAGCTGACCCTGCCCGAGATCAAACCCTATACCGACCACCTCGAGTACCTTCAGGATCAGTTTGACGTGATCGAGATGCTGCACACGATCGCGACGGTCAAGCAGGGGTTTACCGACGATTCCCTCAGCATTGGCCGGTTGAAAAACAAACTCACCCTCCTCACTCAGCGGATTCGGGAGCGGATCACGGTGAGTACTGAGCCGATCATCGTGGAAGAATTTTTCAAAGAGAAGGAACTCGACGAGCGGGAACAGCGGATCTTCTTGGCACTCCTCAAAGAAGAATACAGCGGAGGCGAGGGGCAGTTTCGGGACATGAACACCCTCATCGAGCTCATCAGCTTCGACGAATATGAGAAGATCAAGAACCGTGCCCTCCTCGAAGAGGGGGCACGTCTGATTACCGAAGAGATCGTCGATTATGAAGAGATCCTCAACATGTTTGGCGGGATCAGTCGGTCGTTTTATCTCCGTGAGGATGTGATGCAGCGGATCATCCACCCGAATAAAAAGAAAAAAGTGACCAAACTCAAACTCGACGCGCTGGTACAGGAGCAGGATTTGTTTGAGTACCTCCAGCCTGATCGGACACTCGACGACATCGTCCTGCACCCCGATACCCGAGCGATCCTCGATACGGTCGTCAAACAAGTGGATAAAAATGTCTACAAAAAGCTGCGTGAATGGGGGATCAAAGGGAAGCGACGGGGGATCGATGCGCGGATCATCTTTTACGGAGCACCGGGAACGGGGAAAACCGTCACCGCCATGGGGCTCGCCAAGACGCTCAAAAAGCCCATCCTCAGCTTTGACTGCTCCAAAATCCTCTCGATGTATGTGGGGGAGAGTGAGAAGAATGTCCGCAAAATCTTTGATGATTTTCGTGATCTCAGTGCCAAAGCCAAAGTGGAGCCCATCCTCCTGCTCAACGAAGCCGACCAATTCCTCTCTTCGCGTTCTGAGGGCGCCGGGAGCTCAGCGGACAAGATGCACAACCAGATGCAAAACATCTTCCTCGAGCAGATCGAGCGGTTTGAGGGGATCTTGATCGCGACGACCAATCTGCTCGGCAACATCGACAAAGCCTTCTCCCGCCGATTCAACTACAAGGTCGAGTTCAAAAAGCCCGACCGGACGCAACGCATACGCTTGTGGCAACTGATGCTTCCTGAGCGTGCCGACTATGAGGCGGGATTTGATGTGGAGCGATTGGCCGCTGCGGCATTGACCGGTGGTCAGATCGAACTGATCATCCACAACACGGCGTTCAAGGTCGCCGTACGGGAGGAGAGTATCTTTACGATGGCGGACTTCAAAGAGGAGATCGCCAAAGAGCTTGGTAACAGTTTTGACCGGGAAACGAGCATGGGGTTTCGGGTATCGGGATGATTGCGCGCGAAGCCCATGGATACGATGATTGCGACTCATGCTTTTTTCTATGTACGGATTTGGGGAAAAGGGTCGATGGGGGGTGGGCTTGATGAAAACCTGTAAACACATAGACCATGAAATGGGTATTTACCCTGGTGACGGATAGAAGCGTAGTGGAGGGAGAGGTGCCTTAAAAGATAACTGCGTTACAATGCCTCATGCAAACGCAGGTGATGGTTTGCAGATAAAGTGAGGGATGGGATGAATACTCCGTTGATGTTGGCGTCCTTTGTGGTCGCGGTCTTGGTAATCGGATTGCCTCTGGTGTTTCACCTCACGCGCTTTCTCGGCGCTCGAAGCGATAACATCCGCAAAAATGAACCGTATGAAAGCGGTATCCGTCAGACGATCGGCGATCCGTTTGATGCCTTTGGGGTCAAATACTTCCTCGTAGGGATTGTCTTTTTGCTGTTTGATGTCGAAGTGCTCTACCTCTTCCCGTGGGCACTCGAGCTGCGTCGGCTCGGGATGTTTGGCTTGGTCGAAATGTTGGCGTTTCTCGGACTGTTGGTCGCTGGACTGGTCTATGCATTGCGTGCGGGGATACTCCGATGGATCTGACCACCGAACGTCTGCATGAGCAGAACATGCTTGGGGATGCCGTCATCACCACGCGGGTCGATGCGGTGATCGACTGGGGGCGACAGTCATCCCTGTGGCCGTTTGTCTTCGGGACGGCGTGCTGTGCCATCGAATTCATGGCCACGGCTGCCAGCCGCTACGATATCGCCCGTTTTGGAGCCGAGGTGCTCCGCTTCTCCCCCCGCCATGCCGATCTCCTCGTCGTCGCCGGAACCGTCACGATGAAGCAAGCCCCTATCCTCAAACAAATCTACGATCAGATGCCCGAACCGCGCTGGGTCGTGAGTATGGGTGCGTGTGCCAGTACCGGAGGGTTCTATGACAATTATACCACCCTCCAGGGGATCGACACCATCGTCCCGGTCGATGTCTACGTCGCCGGATGTCCTCCCCGCCCCGAAGCACTCCTCGATGCGGTGATCGCCATCCAAAAGCATCTCCACACCGAACCGGCATTGGAACCAAGACACTCAGACTTCAAAGGGATGTACGATGCCTGATCTCGACACCCTCCGATCCGTCGCCCCCTCCGTCACGGCTGCCCCTCCGATGGGGGAGACCGACGTCCTGATCCTCAAGCCCACCGATCTACGTCCCCTCGTCGCGACGCTGAAAGAGACCCACGGCTACACCCTGCTTCTCGACATCACTGCCGTAGACAATCTCGACCGCCCCCAGCCTCATGGAGCCCGGTTTGAGGTGCGCTATCTGTTTCGCGACCGCACCTTCACCCGCACCCTGATGCTCCAAGTCCCTCTTCATCGGCATCATCACAGGGAACGGGGGATCGAAACCCTCACCCCCCTCTACCCGGCTGCCGACTGGCTTGAGCGGGAAGTGTGGGATCAGTACGGAGTGGTCTTCGAGGGGCATCCGACCCTCAAGCGGATCCTCAATCACATGGAGTTTGAGGGGCACCCCCTGCGGCGGGATTATCCCATCGATCGTCGCCAGACGTGTACCGTTACGCAGGATATGATGGATGAGATGCAGCCGGCACTCGAGGATAGAGGGCTTGACCCCAAACGGGATCACCTCATGCTCCTCAACCTCGGCCCCTCCCACCCCGCCAGCCACGGCACCATCCGCACCCTCGTCGCCCTCGACGGAGAAAAAATCGTCGCCGGAGTAAGCGAAATCGGTTATCTCCACCGGGGCTTCGAGAAAAGCTGCGAAAACCATACGTACAACCAGATCATCCCCTACACCGACCGCCTCAACTACTGCTCGGCACTGATGAACAACATCGGTTTTGCCAAAGCCGTCGAAGAGATGCTTGATGTGACGCTGCCCGATCGGGCGATCTTCATCCGGGTGATCCTCGCTGAGCTCTCCCGCATCATCGATCACCTCGTCTGCCTCGCCGCTGGATTGCTTGACATGGGGGCACAGACCAACTACTGGTACCTCTTCAATCCCCGCAACGATGCGTACGATTTCCTGAGCAAACTCACCGGCGCACGGCTGACCAACAGCTTCATGCGCATAGGTGGGATGACCCATGATCTCTATGACGGATGGGATACCGACCTGAGGGATGTCCTCAAAAAAGTGGACGAAGGGGTGAGCCAGACTCTGACGATGATTCAGCACAACCGAATCTATAACGATCGGATTCAGGATGTCTCCCCCCTCTCGGCTGAGGACGCGATCGGCTACGGGTTTACCGGCCCCAACCTCCGTGCCAGCGGCGTGGCGTACGATCTGCGGTTTGCCCGGCCGTATTACTACTATGATACGTTTGATTTCGATATGGTGGTGGGGAGCCATGGGGATACCCACGACCGGATGATGGTGCGGTTTGAAGAGATACGCCAGAGTGCCCGCATCATCGAGCAGGCGATGGGGCGGATCCCCGATGGTGCTATCCGCATCGAAGAC
>WFMQ01000042.1 GCA_015488995.1 Nitratifractor sp.
ATCAAAGACCTCTTCCGCAACCCATCCCACCCCAAATACCGCCCGTGTACCAATGCGGTGCTCAATGACTTTTTGATTGGGTTGGATGAGTTTTACTATGCGGGAGAGAACTAAATGAAGATTCTCATCGCCGGTAGCGGCGGCGTAGGGAGCTACGTCGGTGCTCAACTGATCCGCCACACCGATGCCCATGTATCATTGCTGGCACGCGGGAACCATCTCGACGCGATCCGAGACAGTGGCCTGACCATCGATGAGGACAACGAGCACTACACCGTCCATCCGGCTCATGCAACCGACAATCCTGGAGAGTTGGGCACCTTTGATCTCATCCTCCTCAGTGTCAAGGCCACCTCTCTGGAAACGACACTGGAGCAGCTCAAATCCACCATCACCCCCGACACCATCCTCCTCCCCCTCCTCAACGGGGTCGGACATGCCGACACCCTCCGTCGATACTACCCCGACTCTATCATCCTCGACGGTCACATCTACATCCTCTCCAACATCACCGCCCCCGGCATCGTCCGCAAACGGGGCAAAGTCTTCCGTCTCGTCTGGGGCAGCGAGCCGGCAACAGACCCCACCGTTGACCGTAGGGTGACGGCACTTTTTGATGCAGCCAAGCTCCGCCACACACACAGCGACGCTATCACTCTCGATGGCTGGCGAAAATACCTCTTCATCTCCGCTTTCGCTGCCCTGACCGCTTACCACGACAAACCGATGGATGCCATCATCGCCGAACACGCCCAAGAGCTGGAAGCCCTCATGCGTGAGATCGTCGCCGTCGCCCACGCCAAACAGATCCCCCTAACCGAAGCACACATCACGGCCGCGCTCACCCAGGCTGCCAACGTCACCCCTGGAGCTAAAACCTCTCTCCAGCTTGACTTCAAACAGGGCAAGCCGGCCGAGGTTGAAGCTCTCTGCGGCTTGATGGTTCATGAGGGGAGACGGCTGGGGGTAAACACACCGGAGATGCAACGGATGTATGAGCGGCTTACTCCCGCACCCCTTCTGGATTGACTCTTGGCACACCACCTGCTATAATCCCATCAAGACCGCACACACAAAGGAAGCCACATGGAAACCACTTTTGATATGTTTATCGAAACCGATGTCCCCGACAATCAATTGATTGTCTCCCGTACCGATTTTGACGGAACCATCACCTATGTCAACGAAACCTTTGCCCAGATATCAGGCTACACTCCCGAAGAGCTTGTGGGGAGAAACCACAGCATCATCCGTCATCCCGATATGCCCGTATCTGCATTCCAAGATCTCTGGGAGACGATCAAACGCGGTGAAACCTGGGAGGGGTACGTCAAAAATCTCCGCAAGGACAAAGGGTACTACTGGGTCTTTGCCCATGTCTCAACGGTCATGAAAGATGGCAAAGCAGTGGGGTACAAATCGGTACGGGAGCCCGTCTCGCGTGCTAAAAAGATTGAAATGCAAGCGTACTATGATGCCCTGCGTTCCAAAGAAGATGGACGTACGCGAGTCGTCCTCTACCTCACCAACCAAACCGTACCGACTGCGGAAGCCCTGGAGAGAAGTTAGCCAAGCTGTCACCTCCGATCCAATTGTTTGGGGTAGAATAAGGTGCAACATAACGTGCAGGAAAACCATCATCTAAAGGATACATATAAATGAAACAATACGATATAGTAGTCATCGGCGGTGGACCCGGGGGGACTCCGGTAGCCATTGAGTATGGCAAACTCAACAGAGATAAAACAGTAGCTTTGATCGATGCATCTGGAGAGCTTGGGGGTGAGTGTTTGTTTCAGGGGTGTATCCCCTCGAAGATCATGGAAACCTCTGCAAAAGCATTGAAATCGATTGATAAGTTAAAGCAGCTGGGGGTGGATATCGATGCCACCCACTCCCAAATCGTGTGGAAGAAAATTGTCGAACGAAAAAATGCCATCCTCTCAAAAAGGAGCAACGCCGCCAAAGATGTGGTGCAGGAGCTTAGTAATATCGACTTTATCACCTCACAAGCTAAATTCATCGGAGAAAATAGACTGCGACTGGATGATGGCACACATGTGATGTTTGGCAAAGCCATTGTGGCCACGGGCAGTCACAGTTTTATTCCAAAATATGATGGAAATGGTCACGACAAAATCATAACCAACAGTGAGTTTTTTGCCGACATGGAGCTTCCAGAGAGCTTGAGCATTATTGGGAGCGGTGCTATCGCCATAGAGTTGGCGCAAATCTTATCGGGTCTGGGTGTTCCAATCACGCTGTTTGTTAGAGGGGACAAGATTTTAAAAAACATCGATAGCGAGGCGGCATCTTTTTTGACTCAAAAACTACAAGAAGACCCAAACATTAAGCTGCTATTCAATGCGAATATTAAAAAGGTTGACTTTGAAGGTGATGCCTTTACGATAACATTTAGTCAAGATGGTCTCGAGCACACCATGGTGTCTCAACGGGTGTTGAGTGCTGCTGGCAGAGTGGCAAATATTGAAGGTCTCGGGTTGGAAGATGGGGGAGTACAGTACTCCCAAAAAGGGATCATAGCCAACAAACACATGCAGACATCCAACCCAAATATATACGCAAACGGAGACGTGGTTGAAAACTTTCCCAAATTTGCACACACAGCTCAGTACGGTGCCCATACCATTGCCCAAAACCTCTTTTTAGAGAGAAATATGTTTAGTGTCAATTTTGATAAAAACGCATGGGTACTTTTCTCCAATCCAAATATTGCAATGGCAGGGATAAGTCAAGCCGAAGCGAAAGCAAGAGAATTGGATGTTATTGTAGATAGGTTTGAGTTTGCAACCGAGGCCAAATCACAAATCGTAGGTGAAGCGTATGGCTACCTCAAATTTGTTGTTGATAAAAGCAGTAAAAAAATTATTGGGATCTCTATCATGCACGAGGATGCCCATATCTTGGCTGGTGAAGCTTCACTCATCGTCTCAAGTGGATTGAAGCTAAAAGACATCATTGACTCTATCCATCCCCATCCGACCATTTCCGAGTCATTTTTAATGTTGGCCAAACAAATGATGGGGAAAATAATGTTGGAAAAATTGGACAATAAAGTGGTACAAACTCTACTAAAAATAGAGAGATGGATTTGACAGCTGGACGCACATCATTCAGAGACTCATTCATCAGTTTGGGTAAAAAGGGACAGGCTACTTTTAGGCCATCCCTACTGGTATCATGTGGTGAGACCTGACACGTAACGCGTACCATCTTTCACCCCGCCAACAATTTCCGTGCAAATGCCACCGCTTCCGCATCTGCCGTCTCCCCGCCCACGATCCGGGCGATCTCTTGTACCCGGCCATCGCTGTCCAATTCCAGTGCCTGACTGACTGCACCCGATTTGGTCACGAGGATGTGTTGATCCGCTTGAGCGGCCAGATGGGGCTGGTGGGAGATGGCGAAGACCTGATAGACGCGGGAGAGGTCGGCGATCATGCTGGCGATGGCGATGCTCTCGTCGCCACTGACGTTGGCATCGATCTCGTCGAGGATTACCACCCCTTGTCCTCTCGTGCCCGAGGAGAGTGCGGTGGCCATGAGTGCCAGACGGAGGCGGTTGTGCTCACCAC
Organism: Nitratifractor sp.; assembly: GCA_015488995.1. Lineage (GTDB taxonomy): Bacteria > Campylobacterota > Campylobacteria > Campylobacterales > Sulfurovaceae > S017-3. The sequence continues at coordinate 3,597 of WFMQ01000042.1, forward strand.
CGCTGAGGGTGGTCGTGGTCGATCCGGCCAGTCCCAGATCGATCCGGTCGCTCCCCGTCTCACTCAACGCCGTGGTCTCAAAGAGGAATGAAACGGATGGGAGCTTGAGATCACGGAGATATTCGGACATCTTCTCGGCCAGCGTCTTGGCTTGGGTGCGGCGCAGGGTACTGATCTCCCCTGCCATGGCTTGCAATGTGGCCGTCTCCTCGGTGATAAAATCCTCAAGGGCACTCTTGTCCTCTTCGATATGGGTATAGCCGGCCAATTCGGCCTCTTTGTCTGATAGATAGGTCAGCACTTCGGGGATCGAACCGTGACGTTTGATGAGACCATTGAGGGATTCGAGACGATCGAGTACCGCTTCGACGTCGGTCTCAGATAGTGCCTCAGCCAGCTGCTCACTCGCCTCCATGTCAGCACGGAGCTGATTCATCGCATCCCCAAAGTAGCTGCCGTCCTTTTCGAGCAATCCGAAGAGCTCTTCCACTGCCCCCTCGGCGGCAAAGATCCCTTCGGCACGGCTAAGAGCTTCGTGAATCTTCTCCAGCTTTGAGAGCTGCCGTTTGGTCGCCATGAGGCTCTCGAGCTCATCTTCTTGGGGG
>WFMQ01000043.1 GCA_015488995.1 Nitratifractor sp.
GGTGGGGAGAGCTTCTGTGCGATCGGCGGGGCACGTACCAGCAGCGAGTCGGCGTATGCGTTTCAGAAGTTTACCCGTGAGACGATGGGGTCACCCCATGTGGACAATTGTGCTCGGGTGTGCCACTCCCCGAGCCTGGCCGGGATGCGGGCGACGATCGGGGAGGGGGCGGCGACCAACCCCTACAATGACATCTACGAAGCCGAGTTTATCCTCGTCATCGGCTCCAATACGATGGAGGCCCACCCCATCGTCGCCAACCGGATTGTTGACATGGCCAAAAAGCACAACAATGTCGCCGTCATCGATGTGCGCCAGACCAAGCTGGCACGCCTGGCCAAATACAACACCATCATCCCTTTTGAATCCAACCTGATGCTCCTCAACATGATGGCGTACGTCATCCTCGATGAGGAGTTGTATGACCGGGACTTTGTCGCACGGAGGACGACAGGCTTCGAAGCGTATCGTGAGAGCATCCTGAACGACCCCTATGCCGATCCCCGCTTTTTCGAGCAGGTGGAGGGGTACGAATATCTCGCCAAGCAAATCCCCAACATCGCCCGGGAGTACGCCATTCGCCGATCAATGATCTTCTGGGGGTTGGGGCTCACCGAACATATCGATGGCACCGCTTCGGTGATGGCAGCGACCCATCTGGCACTCCTCACGGGTAACATTGGTAAGACCGGAGCCGGCCTCATGCCGCTGCGGGGGCAAAACAATGTCCAAGGTGCCTGCGACATGGGATGCCTGCCTTATTACCTCCCCGACTATCAGACCCCCGAGACGATTGGGATGATGACCCCGCAGCTGGTCGAGGCGATGGAGCGGGGTGAGATACGGGCATTGCTCAACATGGGCGAAGATCTTGCCCACATCCACCCCAACCAAAACAAAATCGATGCGGCACTCAAATCGCTCGATTTTCTGATGGTGCTGGAGTTGTTTGAGACCGAAGTGACCCGCTATGCCGACATCATCATCGGGGTCAAATCCGCCTACGAAAAGACCGGTGTCTACATCAACGCCATGCGTCGTCTCCACCTCTCTCAGCCGTTGGTGGAGAGCGATCTACCCGATGATTGGGAAGTGCTCACCCAGCTGGCACAGGCGATGGGTGATGGAGAGAATTTCGCCTACGGCTCATCACAGGATGTGTGGGACGAGGTGCGCAGGGTAGCTCCGAGGCGGTTTAGCGGAGCGGACTATTACCGACTCGAACGCCACCGCAAACGGGGGATGCAGTGGCCGATCTATCATGAAGATACCCCGGTGCTTCATTTGCTGGACTTTCGGACGGAGGATGGCTTGGGACGTTTCCGGTATCATCCATGGCAAAAGCGCGGCATGGTCGAAGCGATTGTGGAAGGGCATTTTTTTACCGATAGTTCCACCGGATACTACCTCACCACCGGCCGAACACTGGCGCATTACAACAACGCCGCCCAGACCAAACGCAGCCACAAACTCGATACCAAATACGATGAAGACATTCTCCTGGTGCCCATCGAAGATGAGGGGAAATACGGCGATCGGGTGATCCTCCGAAGCCCCCACGGCGAGACCGAGGCCCTCCATGTCCGTTACACCGACAAAATGCGCCCCCGCACCCTCTTCACCACCTTCCACCACGCCAAGAGTCGCATCAATGCTCTCTTTGGTGATGAGGCGGATGAAGTGGTGATGACCGCACGGTTTAAATCGGTCGAAGTGGAAGTGATCCCGGTGGGGGATGCGGTGGGATGCAGCTGATATATTGAGTAAATGGTGATAGGTTGCGTTGCATGAGTGTGTAATGCTTCTGCCATCGGAGCAGTGACTTCAGTCGTTTTGAGTGGATCTGAAGTCCCAGTCCCCTGAAAACATATGACAATTTGACATACTTTTAACTATCTACGCGGGAACATTATATCCTTTCGTAAAAGGAGTCTATGATGCAACGTAACCTGTTCAAACAAATTGGCAACGATGCTGAGACGCTGGCGACGCAGTTTCTCGAAGAGGCTGGCTTCCGGATCGTCGAGCGCAATTACTACGCCCGCAAACTCGGAGAGATCGACATCATCGCGCAAAAAGAGGGTGTATTACACTTCATCGAAGTCAAAAGTAGCGGGCGGGATTTTAACCCTGTTTGGAACCTTACGCCTAAAAAGATGGATAGGGTCATTCGCTCTTCACACTATTATCTCACCGTCAACCGCTTGGATGTGCCCTACTGCATCGATGCCGTTTTGGTGCGCCGAGGAGAGGTGGAGCTGCTGGAAAATATTACGATGTAAGTGTCCAGTCTCAGCACAGCATACCAGTAGGGATGGTCTATAAAGTGGCCTGTCCCCTTCTTATTACCCCACTAACCAAACACCCAAATGTTTGATGCTGCAATTTCGTTCATAATCAAGGCAGATTTTTGAAGGACTCGCCTTAGCGAATTCGAAAAAATCTAACGCAGAGTATGGGCGAAAGTGCTGCACCCTTCAGGGAGAGCGATACGAGACGACCTGCACGCAAAAAAATCTTTGCATTGACTACGGCCAGTCCTGCAGATTTTTTCACGCACATCTCATCTCGTCTCACTCTCTCAAACGTTTGGGTGTTTAGTTAGTGGGGTAATAAACACTCATCTGAATCTTAGGGCACCTCTAAAAATGCATGTTTTTTGCCCGATACTCTGGAAGTCGCAAACGCAAGCGCCCATTTCATAGGTTGAGTGCTCCTTTGTCGCATCGGACAAAAAACATTTTTAGAGGTGCCCTTTAGTCGATGCAAACTGGTGAACACGCATCTGAATAATATTCTGATAAGGTACATCACAGCTACTGCAGATTTTCTATGTACGGATTTGGGTCAAGAGGTTGACATCTTTTGAACCTATGATGGTATAATAGCACACTAAAAACGATAACCACTATACAAGGAGCTCTCCATGATCGTCGATACTCATATCCATCTCGATGATGCGCGGTATGTTGAGGATCTCGATGCGGTGCTGGAGCGGGCGCGGGAGGTGGGGGTGACTCGGTACATCATCCCGGCGGCCGATCCGGATACATTGCCGCGTGCGGTGGCATTGGCCGATCAGTATGAGGCGATTTATTTTGCGGTGGGGGTTCATCCCGATGAGGCTGCCCGGTATGATCGTGCAAAACATGAATGCTTCATCGAGCACCCCAAGTGTGTTGCGGTGGGGGAGATTGGATTGGATTATTATCGCCTGCCCGAGGATCCGAAAGAAGCCGAGCAGATCACAAAACTTCAACAGGACGTGCTGGTCGATCAGATGGACTTGGCCAACACCTACGGTAAGCCCATCATCGTCCACATCCGTGATGCCAGCCGGGACGCACAGGCTCTACTCGAAGCGCATGCCGGAGCGCAGGGCGGGGTGCTGCACTGCTTCAACGCTGACCACGAGCTGCTCACCTTGGCTGAACGGGGATTTTACTACGGCATCGGCGGGGTGCTGACCTTCAAAAATGCCCGAAAACTCGTCGAAGTCTTCCCCCGCATCCCCGAGGATCGCCTCCTCATCGAGACCGACGGCCCGTACCTGACACCGCACCCCTACCGTGGGGAGCGAAACGAGCCCGCCTACTGTGCCCTGATCGCTGAGAAGATGGCGGATCTGAGCGGCATCCCGTTGGCAGCGATGCAGGGGATGTGCCGCGACAACACCACGAGGCTCTTTGGGATATGAGATTGTGGGGACGATGGTGGATCGGGCTGGTGATCGTCACGGCGATTGTGCACGCGGGCTCATTGGCTGAGCGGTACCCCAGCTACCGCTATGTCCTCACCAAGCTTGACATCAATACCTCCTACATCGACAACCCTCAATTCAACACCTTCGTCGAGCAAAATGAAGCCAAATATCGTCGCTATTATACTCAGTCTCTCAAGCGTGGCTCCAAGCTCATCCCCACGTTTACGGAGTTGCTCTTGGGCAACGGTCTGAGTCACCTTTTTGTCTATCTCTCCATGACCGAATCCGGGTTTCAGCCCTATGCAACTTCCCGCTCTCAGGCAGCCGGTTTGTGGCAGTTTATGTCAGCAACAGCTCGTCACTACCATCTCGTCGTCAATCAAACCGTCGATCAACGCTACGACCCAGTCGCTTCGACGCAAGCCGCCATGCGCTATATCAATGCCCTCTACAAGACCTTCGGCAAGTGGTATCTCGTGATGATGGCATACAATTGTGGGGAGGGGAAGCTGTCACGGACGATCGCGCGTGCCGGTACCAACGATTTCGCCACGCTGATGGATGACCGGCGGCGTTTGCTGCCCGACCAGACCCGTCGCTACCTCAAGAAAATCATCCTCCTCGCACTGATGGGAGAGCACATCGTCGAGAGCAAAAAGCCCGAGGACAAACAAATCAAAAAGAAGATCATCGACGGCAAGACATTTGTCAACGTCGTCGCTGGGACGCGCATCATCGATTTGGTCGATATCTTGGGGATGTCGCTTCCCGATTTTTTGGCCGACAATCCCCAGATCACCTCCAGCCGCATCCCCGCCGATGCCTTTCTCGTCCAAATCGCCATCCCGACAGAGAAGCTGAAGCAATTTCGAAGCCATTACCAACCGCCGACACTCCGGAAAATCTACCAAGACAAAGGGTACAGCCGCCTCGTCGCCCACCTCGTCGCCGAAGGGGAAACCCTCAACTCCATCGCCCACCAGCACCACGTCACCCCTATCGAATTGATCATCACCAACGAACTCCCCAAGGCGACATTGACTCCGGGGCAATTGTTGATGATCCCTGAGACGGAAGCTCTCTTTCAGCGCAAACGGCTTGAGCGAATTTTTCACGAGAAATAGGCCTCATCCAGCTTTAAAGAAAAAAAAGCCATAATTCATATTAAAAAATAGAAGGCTTGAATGGTGCGTCGCTTAATTACTGGGATCGGGGTGAGTGCCATGATCGTGCTGGGGGGATGCACCCAGCGTGAACCCTTCGCAACCGCCCACACAAGCAAAGCCCGACACAAGGCGACCATGCGCACCTACCGCGTCCATGGGCGTACCTACCGCCCGACGTATGTGCGTGTCGGCGATACCCAGCGGGGGATCTCGAGTTGGTATGGGCCAAAATTTCACGGACGCTACACCAGCAACGGTGAAGTGTACAATATGTACAAAATGACCGCCGCACACAAAACCTGGCCGATGGACACCGTCGTCCGCGTCCGCAATCTCGACAACGGCCGCAGCACCGTCGTCCGGATCAACGATCGGGGCCCCTACGTCCGAGGGCGCATCATCGACTGCTCGTACGCCGCCGGCAAAAAGTTGGGATTGGCACGCACCGGCACCGCCCACGTCAAGCTCACCGTACTGGGGTTTGCCGGGAAAATCTACACACCCAAGCCGATCACACCCCATGCTTCCGAAGCCGCCACCCCTCCCGTCACACCGGAGTCGGTACCGGAAGCGGTGTCGCCACCGCAAGTGCTTTTGAGTGACTTTGGCGTACAGGTGGGGGCGTTTGGGCGTGAAGAGGGTGCTGAGAAGACCCGCAGCTACTACCAGTCCTTTATCGGTGCCGCACAGCGTGTCGTCATACGCAGGATAGAGGATGGAGAGGGGGGAGCCCTCTATCACGTCTGGGTGATGGGCTTCCCCACCGATGGTGAGGCGAGGGATTTCATCCGCGATCATGCGATCGATGGTGCGTTCCTCATCCGCCCCTGATACACAACCAAGGAGAGATTCATGCTTGAAAAGACCCGCAAAACCCGCGAAACCCACATCACCGCCCGCCTCAACCTCTACGGAACCGGAACATCACACATCGAGACCGGTGTGGGGTTCTTTGACCACATGCTCGAAGCCTTTGCCAAGCATGCCTGGATCGATCTGGATGTCACCTGCAAGGGGGATCTCCATATCGATGCCCACCACACGGTGGAGGATGTGGGGATCGTCCTGGGGGAGCTGTTGGGCGAAGCGATCTACCCTGTCCAAAACATCGAACGCTACGGCAACGGCATCGTCGTCATGGACGAGGCTGCCGTCCAGTGCGATCTCGATCTGAGCCACCGGGGGTATCTGGTCTGCGAACTGCCGATCGAGGGGAAGGTGGGGGCGTTTGATGTCGAGCTTGCCGAAGAGTTCTTCCGCGCCGTGAGCGCCAACGCCCCCCTCACCCTCCACCTCATCACCCTCCGAGGGCGCAACAAACACCACATCCTCGAAGCCGCATTCAAAGCCTTTGCCGTCGCCTTTCGCCGAGCTGTGACCCCCAATGAGCGTGCAGGCGTCCCCAGCACCAAAGGGGTACTGTAGCCTTCCCCATCACTCAGTCTGCCATTTCTGTACGTGTTCTTCCCGATACTTGCACTCTGCAAATCCCGTATCCCACCCCTCTTTGTATTGGGGGAGGTGGAGGTATTTTTGCGTCTCCTTGTGCGGGATGGCTTCTGTCAATCCTGCCGCATGTCGTCCGCTCTTGCACCCATCACCGTACCCAGACGAATAATCCGCCCCGCGCGCCGTCTGGATCATCACCTGCTCACCTCTCGGGCCACAACCGCTCACCCCCACCATCCCTATCATAATCCAAACAATCCCTCGCACCTGTCGCCTCCTTTCTGAAGTAGATTATGGCTAATGCTTTTTTCTATTTACGGATTTGGGTTATATTAGAATAGTTTGATTGTAACGATTTTTGACTAAAGATAGAGTATATTTTTCTTCTCTTCCTCCCGCTGCGAAGCTCCAGTTTCACAGTACTCCCTCATCACGCCTCTGCCAAAAGCATCTGCGGAGGCAGTACGAGGGGCACACTGTCTTCTCGCAGTTGCTGCCACCCTGCGATATCAAAAACATCATCACCCTCACACTGGATGGTGTTTCGGGTATGATCGATGCTCGCATACCCACCCTGCATACCCATGGCACTCATGAGGCACTTGCCGCTTCGGGCATCCCACAGGCGCAGGGTTTTATCACCCGAACCGCTCAAGACGGCGGCGCCGTCGGGGCTGAAGGCTACGGAGGTCACCGTGCCACTGTGCCCCTCGAGGGTGTGCAACTGTTTGCCGCTTCGGGCATCCCACAGGCGCAGGGTATCATCATGTGAACCGCTCAAGACGGCGGCGCCGTCGGGGCTGAAGGC
>WFMQ01000044.1 GCA_015488995.1 Nitratifractor sp.
CTTTATATATTTATGGAATAATTCTTGTATCAGAAATTTGGAGAAGACTATGATTAAGAAAGAAATGATCGAATATTTTGGGCTCGATCGCAAGACACTCAACAACTGGGAAAATGAAAAAGATAAGAAACGTTATGTGCTGTATAAAACCTTGGAGGCTTTGCCGGTGGAGTATGTGGAAAATGTGATGAAGATGATTCGGGATTTTGAGGAGAATAATAAGATGTTGGATGTGTAATATAAAACGGTATAACTTGATTATGACTTTGCGGTAGTTTGCATCATTATGCATCTTTAATACGAAAAGTCGTAAAAATAAGTCGTAAAATTATTGTAGGACATTCTGAAAATGCGATAAAATGGATATTGTTAGTGGTGGGTCCTCAGGGACTCGAACCCTGGACCGCCCGGTTATGAGCCGGGAGCTCTAACCAACTGAGCTAAAGACCCGTGTAGACATCGTCCGTCGATACTTTTTTGCGTCGGCGTTTGGGTGTCTCTTTGTACGCGTGTTTGCTTTTGCGCCGCTCCAGCATGGTGATGCGTGCGTCGGCATTATACATAAAATACCTTTTAAAGGAAATAAGGTTCAGCAAGATACCGAAAAAGATCGCGAAAATAATAAACGAAGTCCCCCCATGACTGAACATCGGCAGCGGGACTCCCACCACCGGCGCCATGCCGATGATCATGTACATATTGACCCCCATGTAGATAAAGATCAAAAATGCCAACCCCGCCGCGACACTTCGGATGTAGTAGTCCTCACCGTAAATGTGGGAGAGGGTGAGCAGGTGGATGATGAGGAGGATATAGGTGAGGATGACGATCAGCATCCCCTGAAATCCCATCCGCTCCCCAAGATAGGCAAAGATAAAGTCACTCGAAGAGATGGGGAGAAATTTGAGCTGGGTTTGGGTGGCGTCGTCTTTGGATTTGCCCTGCAGGCCGCCAGATCCGATGGCAATGAGGGCTTGTCGGACATGGTAGCTGGGTTTGCCGAGGAAGTCGCTGACCCGTTTTTTCTGATAGTCCTGGAGACCGTATTGGTACAGCAGAGGTGCGGAAACCCCTACGACGACAAGCAGGGTGAGGAGGAGCTTCCAGTTGATCCCTGCGAGGAAGAGGATGCCGTAGCCGGTCATGAGCAAGACCAATCCCGTCCCCAAGTCGGGCTCTTTGGCGATGAGATAAAAGGGGATGAGGATGACGAGAGAGAGACCGACAAAAGCACGGAGGCCGTACCCTTTTTCCGGGGGAGGATAGCGACTGATGAGGTAGGCGAGCATCAAGACGACGCTGATCTTGATAAGCTCGGAAGGCTGGACGGTAAAATGGGTACCGGGAATCGCCAGCCAGCGTCGGGCACCGAGGATGCTGATTCCGAAAAATTTGACCGCAAGGAGCATGAGGGTATTGATAAGATAACTGATGGGGGCAAACCACCATAAAATCGATTCCCACGGGATAAAAGCCGCCACCAGCATACTCACCAGCCCTACGGTGTAGTAAATCATCTGTTTGTCGAACAAGCGAGGATCGATCTCCTTGACCAACATCGAGGAGATGATGAGGAGTGGGAGGACTTGCAGGATGAGAATGTAATTGAAGTGTTGTGGGATTTTGCGGAAATAATTGATGATCGCTTCGCGTTCCATGTATCTCGTTTATTCTTTTTGTGTTATTATACCCAAAAGGGGTAAAGGGCGACCATGACACAACACACATACAGGCAGCTTCTCAAGATTGAGGGGGTGAAACACTGCATCAGCGAGCGGGATACGAAGCGACCTTTGGAAGGGTCACTGGCACTGCATACGGGGCAGGATCCTGAGCCGATAGGGAGCAACCGTCGGGAGATCGCATCGTATTTTGGCGCGGAGGCGTATTTCGTCTCGGCGTTACAAGTCCATGGGGATCATGTCCATGAGGTGGAAGCGCGTGCGAATCAGGGCTGGACAGAGGTGGATATGTCTCTGAAGGCTGATGCGCTGGTGACGAATATCACGGGCGTGGTGCTGACGATTCTGACGGCCGATTGTGTGCCGCTCCTGATTGTCGATCCTGTGCATCGGGCGATTGGAGCGGTGCATGCGGGATGGCGGGGGACCCAGCAGGAGATCACTCGCAAGACGATCGAGACGATGGGGCGGCTATATGGTACCCAGCCTGCTGATCTGATCGTCGGGATCGGCCCAGCGATCGGGGGGTGTTGTTATGAAGTGGGTGAGGAGGTCGTCAACCATTTCCGTGCCTACCCCCACGCCATCACCACCCAAAATCATGGGAAATATCTCCTCGACACCCGACAGATCAATGCCCAGCAACTCACATCCCTCGGTGTCCCCCCTGAACAGATCGAGATCAGCCCCATCTGTACGGCCTGTGAGCACGAGCGGTTTTTTTCCTACCGAGCAGATGGGGGGACGGCAGGACGGTTCATGAGCTGCATCATGTTGGAATAGGAGTCGATAGAGGCAGTGGGTAGGGATTGGATCTCCAAGCTATTTTTCTGTATAATACCCTTCTTCAAAATATGCGCCCGTAGTTCAGCTGGATAGAGCGTTGGTTTCCGGTACCAAATGTCAGGGGTTCGAATCCTCTCGGGCGTACCAGCTATCCCAATCTTCCTTTGAAATCCTCATATCCAAATTCTCTCACGATCTCCACCGTACCGTTTTTGCGCAAAATAGCGATAGAGGGGAGTGGTATCCCATTGAATGTCGTGGCTTTGACCATGGTGTAGTGCATCTGATCCTCGAAAATCACCCGATCCCCGATCTGCAGTGGGGCGTCGAAGCTGTAATCCCCCATGATGTCTCCGGCGAGGCAGGTGTTGCCAGCGAGGCGGTAGGTGTGGGGCTTCTCTCCGGGGCTTCCGGCATCGCGGACTTCGGCACGGTAGGGCATGAGGAGGGTGTCGGGCATGTGGGCTTCGGCAGAGGTGTCGAGGAGGGCGATGTCGATACCGTTGTGGACGATGTCGAGCACGGTGGCGATGAGCGATCCCGTCTCCCAGCCGACCGCTTCGCCCGGCTCGAGATAGACAGCGAGGTGGGGGTGGCGGAGGCGGAAGGCTCTCAGTATCTCCATGAGCCGCTCTCGGTCGTAACCATCTCGGGTGATGTGGTGCCCGCCGCCGAAATTGACCCACTCCACATCTTTAAGCCAGTGGCCAAACTTTGCTTCAAACGCTTCGATGACCCCTTCGAGTGCTTCGGCATCCTGCTCACAGAGGGCATGAAAATGGAAGCCGTTGATATTATTTACGATTGCTTCGTTGATATTTTTTGATAAGGTTCCCAGCCGTGAATAGGGAGCGCAGGGGTTGTACTGCTCAGCCGGCGAGGCGGAGTGCTCGGGATTGACCCGCAGGCCGATGGAGAGTTGGGGGTTGGCTGCCCGTGCTTGATCGGCGAATTGATCCAGTTGGGCGGGGGAGTTGAAGACCATGTGGTGTGATAGGTGAGCGATGGGATCGATCTCCTCAGTCTTGTATGCCGGGGAGTATGTGTGCACTTCGCCACCAAATGCCTCGGCACCCAGTCGCGCTTCATGGAGTCCACTGGCGCAGGTGCCGTCGAGATAATATTTAATAATATTATACTTATGCCAAAAGGCAAATCCTTTGAGCGCGAGGAGGATGTTGACTCCGGCTTGCTCCTTGACCTGATGGAGCATTTTGAGATTGGCCTCGAGAAGGTGTTCTTCGAGAAGCCAGACGGGCGAGGGGAGTTGGTCGAGGATCTCGGGGGTGATGCGGGAGGTTTTTTGGGTCGTTTTCATGGGAGTATTCTACCAAAATTTGGTATGATTGTATCATGAAGATTAATGAACAACTCAAACCCCACCACATCGAACAACTCCACCGGCTTTATGCGCAGGAGTGGTGGACACGTGATCGCACCCTCGAAGAGACCCGCCACGTCGTCGCCCACTCCCAGATCTGTCTCTTATACACA
>WFMQ01000045.1 GCA_015488995.1 Nitratifractor sp.
GTACTTTGACCTTCTCATCATCCTGACCCACAAGGATCTTGGCGTGTCCCTGCGTGATCTTCTCTTCGACAATCATCTGCTGTGCATAGGGGGGGAGGGAGAGGAGGCGGAGGGTATTGGTGATTTGTGAGCGGCTCTTGTGGACGATCTGTGCCAGCCCCTCGTGGGTAATGGCATGGACATCGATCAATTCCTGGTACGAGTGTGCCAATTCAATGGCGTTGAGGTTTTCGCGCTGAATGTTTTCGATGAGGGCCAATTCCCGCATCCGTAAATCGTCAAAATCAACCTCAGCTACGATGGCGCGGATGGTATCCATCTGTGCAATCTTGTGCGCCCGCAAACGGCGTTCACCCGCGACCAGAATGTAGCGATCCCCCCGTGATACGACGACGACGGGTTGCAGCAAGCCATGCTGATGGATGGACTCGGCCAGCTCATTCAGGCGGTCTTCATCAAAATGTTTTCGGGGCTGGTAGGGGTTGGGGTCAATCTGGGTGACGTCCAACTCTCGAACCGGTTCTGCCGTCTCATCCTCGACAAAATGGCTGTCGTCGTTCATCTCCGTCTCGTATGCCAAGCCCACCTCTTCGAGGATTTGTCCCAGTCCTTTGCCCAGTGCCATGATTACGCCTTGAGGATGGCAGTGGCCAGCTGCTGATAGGCCAGAGATCCCTTGGATCCTTTGTCGTAATGGGTGACCGGTTTCCCAAAGCTCGGACTCTCGGCGACTCGGACATTTCGGGGGACGACGATGAGATCTTTTTTCTTCTTCCCCGCCCGGAAGAGTTGGTCACTGAAGTGGTGCTCAAGATCGGCCAAGACTTGCTTGGAGAGGTTGTTTTGCCGTGAGTACATTGTGGGGAGAAATCCCCGGATTTTGAGCTTGGGGTTGATTGTCTTGCGCAGCAGGGTGACGGTGTTGAGAAGCTGCGCAAGCCCTTCAAGGGCAAAAAATTCGCACTGAATCGGGATGATGACTGAATCGGATGCCCCGAGGGCATTGATGGTAATGGGTCCCAAAGCCGGTGGCGAATCGATGATCACAAAATCGTAACGATCCCTGAGTGCTTCGAGCCCTCGTTTCAAGAGCAACTCCCGCTCCTTGCTCTTACTGGTGTGAAACTCTTTTTCGATCCCGACGAGACCGATGTTGGCGGGAGCGAGGTGGAGCGATTTGATGTCGGTTGTGAGGATCACTTCCGAGAGCGTTTTGCTTCCGATCAAGACGTGGTAAATGTTGAACTCGTAGTCGTTGCGACTGAAGCCAAGATTGGTCGTAGCATTGGACTGCGGATCGGCATCGATCAGGAGGACTTTTTTCCCTTGATCGGCCAACGAGGCCGCGAGGTTGACGGCGGTCGTGGTCTTCCCCACGCCCCCCTTTTGGTTGGCGATACTGATAATTTCACTCATCGTAAGCTGTACATCCTCTCTCCGGTGATCTCCAGCGATCCGTCCTCACAGAGGCGGGCATCCTGAAGGCTGATTTGTGCACCATCTTTGTGGAAAAAATGGGTACGACTGTGCTCGAATTCTACCTTGATCTTACTAAAGAGATCCTTCCAAGTCGGGGGGGCTTCGAGCCGCTCCCGATAGCGATCGAGCAATGCCCGCGCCGTCACATCGCTCTCGATGGCACCGTAGCGGCTACGCTTTGCCCCCAGATTCACACCCACTCCGACGACATAAAATCCCTTGAGTTTCTGGGTGATTACGCCTCCGACTTTCCCCCCTTTTTGGTAGAGATCATTGGGCCATTTGAGGTAAATATCTGGAGCAATCTCGGCAAGAATTTCTTTGATGAGATAGGCGAAATAGACCGAAGCAGACTGCGGGAGGATGTCGGCTGGGAGATCCGAGATCTTGAGGGCGATGGAGGTCAGCAGGTCGCCCCGTCTCCCCTCCCATGTGGTATGGCGACTGCCTCGCCCGGCTGTCTGCTCCTCGGTGATGACGGCGATGGGGTGGGTGATCTCCCCCCGCCGGATACGATCGACGAGGTAGGTTTGCGTCGAGGGGAGGGTGTCAAAAGAGTGTATGTCCAACTTTGAGCCCCCGTCCGACACAGTATGCTTTGGCACTCATGGGCTTTTTGCCTTGGGGCTGGAGTGTGCCGATCCGAATCGCCCCCTCCCCACACCCGACCACGATGGCCTCATCGTCAAATCCGAGAATCTCAAACGGGGTGTGGTGCCCGTCCGTCCGTATCAGCGTCACGGCATCGATCTTGGTGCCGTTGGGGGCGAAAATCCCCGGCCACCCCTCAAAAGCACGGTAGGCACGGTAGAGCGTCTCTGCCGAGTCGCACGTGGTCTCTCCGTCGCTGCGCTTGATCTTGGTGCAGAGGGTTGCCTGAGCGTCGTCTTGGGGCTCGGGTGTCAGGGTCTCAAGGCGGCGGAGGGTCTCCAAGGTGAGGGCGCATGCATCGTGGGTGAGCTGCTCCATCAGGGCATGCAGACGCATGGTGGGCGGGATGGTGAAGGGGTGCTTGAGGAGAACATCACCGGTGTCGAGCCCCTCGGCCATGCGCATGGAAGTCACCCCCGTCACGGGATCTCCGTGGAGGAGCGATTGCTGGACAGGGGATGCCCCCCGATACTGCGGCAGGAGCGAAGCGTGGAGATTGATGCACGGTGCGATATCGAGGATCGCTGGGGGGAGGATCTGCCCAAAGGCAGCGACGACGATAAAGTCTGGCTGCACCTCGGCGATCGCTTCGGTGATCCCCTCATCGCGCAGCCGCTGGGGCTGGAGGAGGGGGATGCTGTGGGTTTCGGCGAGGCGTTTGACGGGAGGGGGTGTCAGGATCTTTTTGCGCCCGACGGGACGGTCGGGCTGGGTGAGTACCAACCGCACATCCATATCCTCTGCCAAGATCAGGGTCGATAAAATCGCTTCGGCATAATGGGGTGTTCCCATGAAAACA
>WFMQ01000046.1 GCA_015488995.1 Nitratifractor sp.
CATGAAGGGAAGCGTCGATGGGGAGATCAGCTTGAATGTACCCTTGGATACGGACTGAAATCCGACTTTCGTGCCGTAACTTTTATAGTCGTGGATGCGAAGATCCGTAACCCGGATGGCGCAGTTGCTCTCGGGGAGCTCAAGAGGGTGGAAACGCTGAGTGATAAAATACTGTGTGGAATAGTGTACGGTGTCGAGGATGTACTTGTTGGTACGGTAGAGGGTCATTTTGGCCGCATCGGTTGCTGCGTCGCTTCCCCCTGCTCCTCCTGTACTGATCCCTGCCAGAGCCGCCAGTCCACCTAATCCACCCAGGGAGATTCCACTTGATTTGTTGTCGGACTTGGGTTTGACTTCGATGACCGTGGTGGTCTTGTAGTACTTGGGCATGCGGTAGGCGATGATAACGACAACAGAGGTCACAAGAAAAGTAAAAAGGAAGATGAAGAGCTTGTGTCGCCAGATTGTTGCGAAAAGCTCCCGTAGGTCGATTTCGTCTTCGGCGATGGCTGTCTCTTTTTGGGGATTTTCTGACATGTAATTCCTTATCTTGTCAAGGTTTTATAATAGGCAAACGGGGACATGACGGACGTGGCTGCCTCAAAGATCGGAAGGATATTGATCTGGAAGTCTTTCAAAGCAGTGGGCGCGACATAGATGATGTCATTGGGTTTGACCATCATCCCTGCGTAGCTCAAGGAGGTCAAATTGGTCAGATCCACTACATCAGCTCGGGTACCGTGCCCGACGGCACGCAAGATGACGATCTTGGAGCGGTTGGCGGTGTCACTGAAGCCACCACTTGAGGCGATAGCCGAGAGGAGGGGGATTTGTTCGTTGGGGAGATCGACGATACCTGGTTTACCCACTTCACCGACGATATAGGCTCGCTTGTTGACCACTTCGATTTGGACACTTGCATGCTTGATGTAGCGACGGTAGAGTTTGCGGAGCTTGCGGCTGGCTTGGGGCTGGGTGAGTCCACCGAGATGGACGGAGTTGAGCAGTGGAAGGACGGCTCGACCTGAGGAGTCGACAAGCACACCGGTACTTGTGGTGCCACTTTGCACCGTACTGAGCTCAGGGTGGTTGTAAACCTGGACATTCAAGCGATCATGTGGCTGGATACGGTACTCGAAACGACCGTTGAAATAGTTTTTGTGACCGTGGTATTTCTTTTGGTGGGCATCGCGTGCTTTGACGACATAGCTATCCTGGAGCAAATCTTTGGATCCACATCCAGAGACTAAAAGAGCGATCAAGAGAGAAAAAGCGATTGAAAATCTAAGCACACAAATCCTTTGGAGGGTGTTTGGTTGTCAATATTGAGGGCTTATTTTAGCGGAAAGATGCTTTTGGGTTGGTGATTGGTGAATAGGTAGAGAGGAGTAGGGACTTTAGTCCCGTAATTGGTTGATGGTTGATGGTTGATGGTTGATGGTTGATGGGGGAGTGTGGTATAATAGGCATAATAAATACAGGAGGCTCATTGATGATTGAATATGATCGGATCATGCGGGAGTGTTTTTGGGATTATCGTGTCTCAAAAGAGGATATTGCCTGGATGGCATCGAGTGAGGATAAACAGGAGTGCTCTTTCTTGTTCGAGAAAATTTTACTAAACAGTACGCGTATGTTTCAAGATCTCAAGGTTTTTGTACCGGCGGTACTGGAGGAGCTCATCCGGGAGTATCACGTACCAGCATTCAACCACGATTACGCCTTTAAAAAGAAAAACATGGCCGAGGTTTATTTCCTCGGAGAACCCTTGAAAATCCGAGAGCTGCAATGGGTAGCGTAATGGAGTATCAGAAATTGGAGGATAGGTATATTCTGGATACACCTGAAAATATTCTTTCCAATAAAATCACAGCCGTCATTGCGAAAATTGAGGTATGCTGAATGGAAAATCCTGAAGGCGTCAAAGTTGCCCATACCATTGAGATCGGAAAGGTCAATACCTTGGTCGTGACGCGCATCATCGATCATGGACTCATGCTGCGTAACCATAACGGTGATGAAGAAATACTCCTGCCCAAAGCTTACGTGACGGATATGATGCGAGAGGTACTGACGCCAGTGGAGGTGTTTGTCTATACCGACAGTGAGGATCGGCCGGTGGCGACGACGCAGCAGCCAGCGGCGATGCTCGGGGAGCTGGCAGCGGTGGAAGTGGTCGCAGTGGAGACGTACGGAGCGTTTGTGGACTGGAGGTTGCCCAAGGATCTGCTGGTGCCACTCTCACAGCAGAAGCAGCATCTGAGAGTGGGAGAGCGGATCATCATCCGGGTGGCACTCGATGAACAGACGGGACGGCTCTACGGGACGCAGCGGATCGGGCGGGGGTTTGAGGCGGCACGGGGGATGGTGCCGAGTCAGAAGCTCGAAGCCCTCGTGATCGCCCGGACGCCGATGGGGTACAAGATCGTCGTCGATCACCAGTATGAGGGGATGCTTTACGCAAATGAAATCTTTGAACCCATCGCAGTGGGGGAGCATAAAACGGTCTATCTCAAGCAGATTCGCACAGATGGCAAGATCGATTGTTCGCTTCAGCCGATAGGACGGCAGGCCAAGGTGCGCTCAGCCGAAACGACAATCCTGCAAACACTCGAGGCAGCTGGAGGCAGCCTGAATGTGACGACCAAGAGTGATCCGGAGCGTATACGGTCTTTGTTTGGGTTGAGTAAAAAACAGTTCAAGGCTGGGGTGAATCGACTGATGGAAGAGGGGGCGGTGGAAATTAGAAATGAGAAATTATTCGTAATTGGTGATTCGTAATTCGTAATTGGTGATTCGTGATTCGTGATTGGTGATTGGTGAGAGGTTGATGGTGAAAATGAAAATTGTGCTATAATCCTTCCATATTCTCACACAAAAGGATACAAAATGGATCTTGGGAATCTTTTGCGGATAGGAGCGAGTTTGATTCAGAACAACAGTGATGAGGCGACAAGCGGGCTGGATACTTCGACGATTGCCGATGCATTGGGCGGCTTGCTTGGCACTGGATCAGACGGCGGGCTGGATCTGAGCTCGATCGTGGGCAATCTCACCAGTGGAGAGAATGGCGGCAGTCTGATGGAGACCGTCTCATCGTGGATTGGCAGTGGTGAGAATGCAGCGATTGATCCGAGTCAGATCGAGACTTTGATCGGTGGAGATAAAATCAGCGAGTTTGCCGACACACTTGGGATCAATTTTGACAGTGCCAAGCAAGCATTGGCCGATGCCCTGCCCGAAGTGGTCAACAGTGCCACGCCGGATGGTGATGAAGGTTTGCTGGGCAATCTTCTCTCCCAAGTCGGGGGTGCCGAGGGAGCCATGGGGATACTTGGGAAGATGTTTGGGTAAACAGAGCAGAACTTCGTTCTGTATTGGTCATTAGTGATGGGTAGTTGGTTGAGAGGCTTATTGATGAGGAGTAGGGACTTTAGTCCCGTAATGCAGGGCTGAAGCCCTGCCTCCATATTTGATCAAATCCAAATGCCGCACATTGTATATTGTGACAATTTGACACATTGTTCTTCTCTGGCGCAATCTTAGGGTACAATCTCTCTCATGTTACGTATTTTTATCTTGTTTTTTCCTATTGTTATGTGGGCACAGACCATCACCATCGCCTCCTGGAATGTCGAAAATCTCTTCGATATGCATCGGGATGGGACGGAGTATACGGAGTATGTACCGGGATGCCATGGGTGGCGGGAGGTGTTGCTGGTCACAAAGATCCGCAATCTCACCGAGGTGATCTGTGATCTTGACGCGGATGTGATTGGGTTGCAGGAGGTGGAGAATGAGCGGGTGCTGGTACGGCTCCAGCAGAGCCTGAAGCGGGCGGGGTGTGCGTATCGGTACCGGGCGATCACCCACTCCAAAGCGACACCGATCCACAATGCCCTCCTGTCTCGTATCCCGATCAAGCAAACACGGGATGTGCGTGTCACTCGCTATGGGCGGTATCGCAGCATCCTCGAAGCGACACTCGATACCGATCCGCCCCTGAGGCTCTTTGTCAACCACTGGCGATCCAAGCGAGGACCAGAGAGCGGGCGGCTGGTGTATGCGCGGGCACTCAAGAAGCGGATCGAGAAGCTGCCCGTGGGGACAGAGTATCTCCTGATTGGGGATTTCAACAGCAACTACAACGAGTCGGTAAGCATCGATGCCAGGCACAACGATACGCATAATATTACGGGGATCAATGATGTGCTTGCGACGTGGGCAGAGGGGAAAATGGTGCGATGGGATACTCTCACGCAGGGGAGACATTTCAATCTCTGGATGGAGCTGCCGACGGGGGAGCGGTGG
>WFMQ01000047.1 GCA_015488995.1 Nitratifractor sp.
GGGCTGATCTACTCCCTCCTCCATCTGTGGGGGTATGATGTGAGCCTCGAGGATCTCAAAAACTTCCGCCAGCTCGATTCTCGGACTCCCGGTCACCCCGAGTACGGCCACACACCGGGCGTAGAGATCACCACGGGCCCTCTCGGGCAGGGGATCGCCAATGCCGTCGGCTTTGCGATGGCGGCGGCATACACCGGGCATCTGGTCAACTCCGACACCTGCCGCTTCATCGATCACAAAACCTACTGCCTCGTCGGAGACGGAGATCTCGAAGAGGGGATCAGCTACGAAGCCGCCTCTCTGGCGGGACATTTGAAGCTCAAAGACCTTATTGTCATTTATGACAGCAACCGCATCACCATCGAAGGGGACACTTCGGTCGCGTGGAGCGAAGATGTCGCCCAGCGGTTTGACGCACAGCGGTGGAACGTCCTCACCATCGACGGCCACGACTACGACGCGATCGATGGCGCACTGACGGAGGCGCACACGGCCGAGAAGCCGACGCTCATCATCGCCGACACCACCATCGGTAAGGGGGCTATCGGATTGGAAGGGAGCCACACGACCCACGGAGCACCCTTGGGCGAGGATGTGATCCGTGCCTCCAAACGCGCAGCGGGCTTCCCCGAGGAGGCGCATTTCCATATCCCTGAGGATGTCCTTGCCCGCTTCCGCTGTGCGCTTGAGGAGGGAGAACTGGCCGAAAAAGAGTGGCTGCACCTCCAGAAGCAAGCTCCCCTCACTGAGCAAAACGCAGCACTCGATCGCCTGCTCAATCCCGACCTCTCCGCCATCGATTACCCCAACTTTTCCGAAGTCGCCGAAGCAGCGACCCGCGACAGCAATGGCCAAATCCTCAACGCCATCGCCAAAGCACTCCCCGGATTTATCGGCGGATCGGCGGATTTGTCACCCTCCAACAAAACCACCCTCAAAGCGATGGGCGATTTCCCTTACGGCAAAAACATCCACTTCGGGATCCGTGAGCACAGCATGGCCGCGATCACCAACGCCATGGCACTCTACGGCACCGTGATCCCATTCAATGCCACATTCTTTGTCTTCAGCGATTATCAGAAGCCGGCTACACGGATCGCTGCGTTGACCGGGATCCAAAACTTCTTTGTCTGGACCCACGACAGCATCGGCGTCGGGGAGGATGGGCCTACGCATGAGCCGATCGAGCAGATCAGCCAGTTTCGCGCGATGCCGGGCTTTTATCTCTGGCGTCCGGCCGATGCGACCGAAAACGTCGAGGCGTGGAAGACCGCTCTGACGATCCAGGCTCCCCACGGCTTCGTCCTCAGCCGCCAGAAGCTCAAGACCCTCAAGCCCACCCGGGACTTCGGTGACCCCTCACGCGGTGCGTATATCATCAAGCAGCGCGAAGGGGCGACCTTGACCATTATGGCCAGCGGATCGGAAGTGATGCCTTCCCTGCAAGCCGGTTGCTTCCTCGAACAGATGGGGATCAACGCCAACATCGTCTCCGTGCCGTGTCTCGATCTGTTTAATGAGCAGGATGCAGCGTACAAACAAGCGGTGATTGACCCCACGACCAAAGTGCTCGCCGTCGAAGCGGCACGTGCCACCGAATACTACCAATACGCCGATGATGTGCTGGGGATGGAGACCTTCGGAGCCTCGGCACCTGCGGGGGAACTCTTCAAGCGTTACGGCTTTACGATCAAGGGGATCAAACAGCGTGCGGCGAAACTCATGGGAGTTGAAAACATGACGATCACGATCGAGAAGTTGGGGGAGGCGTAGCCTCTTCGAAGGGAGCTACCCCAGCCTCCCCGCCAGCTCTACCAGATCCGTAGCGACCATCGCATAGTCAGCCCCTGCATAGTTTTCTGCCGCTGCAACCAAGGCCAATGAGCCTTGGATCGCGGCATCGACCCCACTGTATCCCTGCGCCAAGAGTGCGACAATGAGACCACTGAGGACATCACCGCTCCCCCCTTTGGAGAGGCGGCTGGTGCCGTAGGGGTTGATGTAGATGGCTCCCTCATTGGCGATGAGCATGTTGGCACCTTTGAGGAGGAGGGTGATGTGGGGGTACGCTTCGGCGAAGCGGCGTGCATACCCGAAGCGATCGTTCTGGACGGCATCGACGGTGATCTCTTCGCCGAACACATAGCGCCACAAACGGACAAATTCGAGCGGATGGGGGGTCAAGACAATGGTGCGCTCTTTTTGCTCCAGGATGCTGAGGAGTACGGGATCACGCAGTCCGTCTGCATCGATCACGATTGAGGCGACGTTTTCGACGACATGCCGACGGAGAAATGTGGCGTCAAAGTGACTCCCCATCCCCATCCCCACGGCCATCGCCGTGGTCTTGACTGGCACATCTGTGGCGACCATCAGATACGGAGGTGGGGTGATCGACTCCGGTGCGACCAGCGTCACCAGCCCCGCACCAAATCGTGTCGCCGCCATCCCGCTGATGATGCCAGCTCCGGACTTCTCTCCACACAAGACAACCGCGTGCCCAAACGTCCCCTTGTGAGTATCGTGGGCAAATTCCCGCGTTGGTAGCTCCAAATCCTCCCGATCCAGCAGGTAGCTTGCGACGGGCATATCCCTGGTGTACTGGCTGTAGCGAATCCCCAAATCGACCCGGACAATCTCCCCGACGAGATCTTTGACTCCATCGGCATAGAGCGATTCCTTGCGTGCCCCCATCGTGATGGTGACATCCGCACCAAACGCTACCGACTCCACCGCTCCGCGCACATCAATCCCCGTGGGAATATCGCAGGCGATTTTGGTGCCGTTGAGATCGTTCATCGCTTCGATCAGGGTTTGGGCGGATGGATCAAGCGGTCGGTTGAGCCCCGCACCAAAGAGGGCATCGAGGACAATGTCCGCTTCACCCAACGCATCCACTATCTCGATGTAGTCAAGTTTCTCTGTGCGACTCAGTTGCTTCTGCGCCATAACCGATTGCGCCCCAAAGGGGAGGTAGAGCTTGACGTCGCGGATATTATATTGGAGTTGTCGCGCCAGGGTGATCCCATCGGCTCCGTTGTTGCCCGGGCCGGCGACGATGAGGATCGAACGCGCTTCGGGGAGGTGCTTCTCGATGTATTTTTTGATCCCCTTAGCTGCATGCTCCATCAAAATATCTTCAGTCAAGCCGTACGCCTCGTAGCACCGGCGATCCATCGTAGAACACTCTTTAAATACTTTACGCATCGTAATCCCCCTTGTCGCGTTGAACAGATAAGCACGATTGTATATCAAAATGGTTTAAAAGTACCCTCGATCCGCTGGAGACACAGCTCTAAGGTTTTTGGAGTATAATACCCCGTTTTGTCGCCAGCGCATTTGCGAAAATTATCGACAGGAAGGGGGTGTTTTGCATGCCAGGAATTATCGTCAATCCACGCGATACGTTTGAAGATTCGTACCGCAAGTTCAAGCGTCAGTGCGACCGGAACCTCATCGTCACCGAGGCCCGCGCCCGCCAGCACTTCGAGACCAAAACCGAGAAGCGCAAAAAAGAGAAGATCGCCACCCGCAAAAAGATCCTCAAGAAGCTCTTCATGCTTCGCCGCTACGAGGCACGCCTCTAAGCATCTCCTTTTGGCGGAGCAGTCGCTCTGCCGTTCTTTTTATCTCCCCGTACCACCCACCATGCAATCCCTGCGACTCCCACTGCCGAGACCGATCGCACCATCACCGTCACCACGGCATCCGCTCCAAACATTACGAACAGCAGTGTGTCTTCGATGATCGCATGGCAAATGAGTAGAAATGTACCGATGATGAAAATCTCACGTGAGGTCATGGCACCGCTCCTGGCTTCGCTGATGAGCACCCCCGCCCCATAGGTGATCCCCAGTATCAACCCACTGGCAAGGGTGAAGCCTTTGCTCACGTGCCCGGCATTTGCCTGAAGCATGGGGCGGGACTTGATCCACTCCATGATGACAATAAGCAGAGTAATAAGGGCTATGATCTTGAGCGCGAGGAGGGTGGCACCCTCTGCTGAGTGAACAAGCATCTCCCACACGTCGGCATAATGGGGTGCTTCTGGTGCTGATACGACTGGCACACTGTCTTCAAACCAGTCTTGTGGCACGCCATTCACTCCGATCCCGGCAAGTACCGCCACGATGATCCTCAGCCCATACGCGTACCAAGCGCTCAAACCCAACTGCTTCATCACAGCGCTCTCAACGACAAGAGAGTGCGCAATCCCAAGAAACACTGCCAACACCGTCCACTGCTGTGGCGACATATCCAAAGGGGCAGCAAACGCAATCCCGGCATAGAGATTGAGACTCATTCCGCTGATGAGAGCCAGTGCCGCCTCCGGAGGCAATCCGATCCACCGCGTCACCGGCTCAAGAAGAAACGCTACAGGGTGCAGCACGTCGTAATAGTAGAGCACATCTGCCAACAGATAAATCGGAATGACAAATTTGAGAATCATCCAGGCTGAATCGAGAGCTTTTTGGAGCGTTGCACGCATGGGACACCTTTTTTGGATGGCAGTATAGTCATATGCGGCAAGGATGTCTTGGAAAAAATTGCATCAACGTCCAAATGCCTCCTGATAGACTTTGGGAGAGACACCAAAAATCTTCTTAAAATAGTTGTAGAGGTGGCTCTGATCATAAAACCCACAGGTCAGTGCCGCTTCGGCAATCCCCATTCCTCCGGCGATGAGTTCCTTGGCACGATGGACGCGAAGGTCGAGGAGGTATTTTTTGGGTGTCGTGCCAAAGAGACGCTTGAATTGGCGGATGAGACTGTAGGTATTGAGGTTGTATTGCTGTGCCAGAGACTCGATCGTCAGGGGTTCGTTCCAATTCATTTCCATCTCGTGACGTATGGATTCAAGGTAACCCCCTCAATAACCCCACCAACCAAACTCTAAGCTAACTTCGCTATCCCCTCAACATTCCAAGG
>WFMQ01000048.1 GCA_015488995.1 Nitratifractor sp.
ATCTCATACGCACTCAGGCTTCGCAAGCGGCTCCTCTCATCCGAATCCAATCGATCAAGGGGTCTCTCCTCTATCCCGAGATGCCGAAGGAAGGCTTTGGCCATCCGGCGGGGGATGGGGAGGAGCGTACTGATCTGCTTCTTACTCCCTCGCAACGTTTCCCAGTCAAACCCAGGCACCCAATCGATCGTAATTCGTCCTTTGTGCCAATAGAGGGAGGCATCGAGCACCGCCGGGCCGCTGATCCCCTTGTGGGCAAAGAGGAGATTGCCGCTGATCGTTTGGTCGCTTACCGTGATCCGCACGGGCGTAGAGAGGCCGCTGAGATCCTTGAAAAATGCTTGCTCCCTCTGGAGCGTCAATCCCACGAGTGCGGGACGAGGCGGGACGATCGTATGACCGGTACGCTCAGCGATCCGGTAGCCGATGTCGGTCGCGCCGAGACGGGGGAAGCTGATCCCGCCGGTCGCCAGCACAACCCGTTTGGTTTCAAAACGCCCACACGTCGTCTGGACACGCCATCCACTCTCCGTGCGCTCGATCCCGAGGAGTTCACAGCGCATGGTGCGCGCGACCCCTCGAGAAGCCTTTTCGAGCAGGGTCACAATCTCACCAGCACTCGTGGGGCAAAAATACTGCCCCTCCTTGCGGATCACAGGATCAAGACCCCGACGACGCAACCAAGCGATCAAAGCGTCTGAGCCAAACGCATCCAAGGCCGGTGCCACGAAGTCACCATCGGCTGCATAATCCTCCACGGTGACGGATGTGTTGGTGATGTTGCATGCCCCGCCGCCGCTCACGCGGAGCTTGGCACCGGGCTGGGCATTGCCCTCGATCAGCAGTGCGGTGGAGGGATCATCGAGCTGCGCCGCCGTCATCAGACCCGCAGCCCCTCCCCCCAAGATGATCGTCCCATATTTGCGAGGCTGCATCTTAGAGCCTCTGGAGCTTTTTGAGCCCCTCTTTGACGAGTGTGGCCGTATCACCATTGAGACCACTCAAAGCTTTTTGGATCGTATCTTTTTTGAAACCGAGGCTCTCAAGTGCCATCACGGCTTCACCCATGGCACCACTGTTGGTTCCCGATTCGTCGTGACCATCGACGATGAAGTCCGCCAGCTCGACGAGGATACGGCTGGCGGCTTTGGGGCCGATGCCGGGTACACGCTTGAGCATGGCGACATCTTTGGAGGCGACGACACTGCCAAACGTATTGGGGGTGAAGGTGGAGCAGATCGCCAAGGCGACTTTGGGGCCGACGCCGTTGATCTTGAGAACGGTGTCAAACATCGTTTGCTCGTGTTTGTCCATGAACCCAAACAGCAGATGGGCATCCTCCCGGATGATTTGGGTGACGAAGAGTTGAACCTCTTTGGTGGTGATTTTGTTTGAGGTGTTGATGGAGACGTGGACTTCGTGGATCACGCCGTGTGTGTTGATGTGGACGTGGGTGGGCTCTTTGTGCTCGACGGTACCGATAATGCCTACGATCATGATGGGCTCCAGTGTTGTGATGGATGACAGTATAGCATCCCTCCCCTCAGTAATCCAAAAATCCATCATCCCAAATCCGTAAATAGAAAATTTGCAGTAGCCACGATGCTCGTATTCATGGGCTTTGCGTAAAATTTGCACCCAAGGGCATTTCCTGCGGTCAGTCGCACCCGTAGGTTCGGTGATGATTGTACGTGAAGCCCATGGAGACGATGATTGCGACTAATGCTTTTTTCTATTTACGGATTTGGGTGACATCTCCCCGTGTGTGGAGACGTTTTTTGGCTATACTTCCCCCATGAAAAAGGTACAAACACTCAAACACTACTTCGGCTACGAGACCTTCCGTCCCCTTCAGGAGGAGGTGATCGATGCGATTGTGTCGCATCAGGATGTGCTGATGATCCTCCCCACCGGCGGTGGCAAATCGCTCTGCTACCAGCTCCCCACACTGCTGATGGAGGGAGTGACGGTCGTCATCTCCCCTCTACTGGCTCTCATGCACGACCAGGTCGTCGCCCTCCAGGCCAACGGCATTGCCGCTGCGATGCTCAGCTCCATGCAGGATCACGAAGAGAGTCGCCAGATCGAAGCGCAGCTGCTTGCCGGGGAGATTCGCCTCCTCTATGTCGCCCCCGAGCGACTCAGCAATGGATGGTTTCTCGACTTTCTCCACCGTCTTCCGATCAACTTCTTTGTCGTGGATGAAGCCCACTGTGTGAGCGAATGGGGGCATGAATTCCGAGAAGACTACCGCAAACTCTCCCGACTCAAGGAGGCGTTTCCTACGACCCCAATCGCCGCCTTTACTGCGACAGCGACTCCCGCCGTGGAGCAAGACATCGCAGCACAGCTGCATCTCGAAGCCCCCCACCGTGTGCGGGGGAGTCTCTTTCGTGACAACCTCCATATCCAAGCCCAACACCGGATCAAGGATGGTCGCGCCCAGCTGATTACTTTTCTCAAGCGGCATACGGGGGAGGCGGGGATCGTCTACACCCTCTCACGCAAATCGACTGAGACCCTCTCCGCGCATTTACGAGAACGGGGGATCGAAGCCCGCCCCTACCATGCCGGACTCTCGACCCATGAGAAAAACACCACCTATGCTGACTTTGTCGCGGATCGGGTGCAAGTGGTGGTGGCGACGATTGCGTTTGGGATGGGGATCGACAAGAGCAACATCCGCTTCGTCGTCCACATGAGCCTCCCCAAGACGATCGAAAATTATTATCAGGAGATTGGACGTGCGGGTCGGGATGGGCTCTCGGCTGAGACGCTGCTGCTCTTCGGAGCGCAGGACATCGTCCGACAGCGCAGCTTCATCGAGGAGCTGCCCGATACGCCCTATCGCACGCATGCTTTGGCCAAACTCGATGCCATGGCACGCTTTGCCGGAGGGGAACAATGCCGCCATCAAGCGATTGCGGCCTATTTTGACGATGCGATCGATCCCTGCCAAACCGCGTGCGACAATTGCACCGCACCCGAGAGTGAAAAGATCGACATCACCGATGCTGCCCGCAGGCTCCTCTCGGCCCTCTACCGTACGGGACAGCGCTTTGGGCTTCAGTATGTCGTGGATGTCCTGCGTGGCAGTCGTGACCAGCGGGTTCTCGAAAATCGCCACGATACCCTCTCGGTGTACGGCATCGGTGAGGGGTATTCCAAAGCCCAGTGGCTCACCATCGGAGACCGCCTCCTCGAGCTTGGAGCGGTGACGATCGGGGAGTACAAAGTCTATGCACTGACCCCCAACGGTGCCGAGATCCTCAAAGGTCTCCAAACCGTCACGCTCAAAAAAGAGCGTCTCAGTGTCCAAAAAAGTCTCCCCCAAAAACCCAAAATCGACCTCGAAGGTCACGATGTCGCGCTCTTTGAGTCTCTCCGCGCTCTTCGGATGGAGATCGCAACGACGAATAATATCCCACCCTACGTCGTCTTCTCAGACAAGAGCCTCAAAGAGATGGCCGTCTCACGCCCCCGAAATCGGAGTGAGATGCTCCAAATTTCCGGAGTAGGGGAGGTGAAGTTTGAACGCTATGGGGAAGAGTTTTTGGCGCGGATTGGTGATGGGTAATTGGTTGATGGTGGATGGTGGGACGCGACTTTGATCGCGTTTGTTTCGGCACGTCTCGTGCAGAGGCTACGGGAGTGTTTGGGCGATGTAGCGGCTTGTGGGGGTCTCCAGATCGGCGAGGGGGTTTTGGGTCGAGGGTGCTGGGGAGTGCGGATGGGTGCTTTTGAGTGTCGTGAGGCACTGCTTGACAAATCCGAGGAGTCTCCCGGCTTTGGGGTCGTGGGTGGCGTGGGTCAGGTGCTGTTCGTGCGCCGCAAGGCGGTGGATGATCTCGGAGACGCGCTGTGATGCGTGGTGCGATGCGTCGTGTGCGGTGGTGTCGTCCTGGGGGCTATGGGTACCTGCCTGCACATTTGCTGTCAGTGCAAGTGCGACAAGACCCGATGTGTAGATTTTCTTCATGAACCTCATGTCCCTTCTTCAAATTAATATTGAATGATATTAAAAAAGGGCTTACAGTCATATTAAACCATATAAAAACGGCTTATGGGCACCTCTAAAAATTCATGTTTTTTGCCCGATACTCTGGCAGTCGCAAATGTGAAAAGCGTAAGCACAAGACAACTGCTTGTCTTGTGTAGCTTTGAAACCGTAGCGGTCGGAGCGAAGCGCAGCCGAGGAGGCTGAGCCCATTTCATGGGTTGAGTGCTCCTTTGTCGTATCGGGCAAAAAACATTTTTAGAGGTGCCCTTATATTTTTTCCCAGAGCGTCCCATCTGCCATATCCATGATGGCAATCCCTTGGGCAGAGAGTGCATCCCTCAGGGCATCGGCACGTGCGAAGTCTCGCGCTTTTTTGGCTTCGGTACGTTCGGTGATGAGGCGTTGGACTTCGGCGATCAATTCCGGTGCCACCCCAAGCTGAAAATATGCATAGGGGTCTTTGGCACCAAATCCAAGTACGGCATCGATGAGGGAGAGGTTGGCGAGGGTTGTTTTTTTGACGGCTTTGTTCTTGGGATTGGCATCGAGTGCTTCGTTGGCGGCATTGACCATCCCATCGACGGCGGCAAGAGCCTCGGAGATATTCAAATCATCGCCCATCGCCTCAAGCAAGGCGGATTGGAAGGCCGGATCGGGCTGAGAGGGGGTGCCGGGGATGAGGCGTTTTTTGAGGCGGTAGAGTTTGTCGAGGCGTTTTTTGGCGGCGAGGAGATCGACTTCGTTGAAGTTGAAGTCGTTGCGGTAGTGTACTCCAATGAGATAGTAGCGGAGGATTTCGCCGTCGTATTGTGCGAGGGCATCCCGAAGGAAGAAGCTGTTGCCGAGGCTCTTGGACATCTTCTCCCCGTCGATCTGCACAAATCCATTGTGCATCCAGTATTTGGCCAGCGCATGCCCTGTGGCGCATCGGCTCTGTGCCGCTTCGTTCTCATGGTGAGGAAACAGCAGATCGGCTCCCCCGCCATGGATGTCGATGCTGTACTCCGGTGTCCCCTCGAAATGTTTCTCGATCATCGCGGAGCACTCAATGTGCCAGCCGGGACGGCCGGAGGAGAAGGGGACGTCGAAGCAGACCTGATCGTCATGCGTGCACGCTTTCCAGAGGGCGAAATCTTTGGGATCGCGCTTTTCATCCGTGTGGGCGACACGGCTCTGGCTCTCCTCATCGCTGGCACGGTGGGAGAGGGAGCCGTAGTCGGCATCATGGGTGGTATCAAAATAGACATCACCGCTGTTCGTTTGATACGCATGGCCGGTATCGAGGAGACGCTGGATCATCGATTGGATCGCGTCGAGAGATTCGGTGGCTTTGGGCTCGATGTCGGCACGCCGGACACCGAGCTGCCCCATCTCATCGAGATAGCGGTCGATGTAGTGGTCGGTGATCTCCTGCATCGTCTGACCGGTCTCCTCCATCTTCTTGAGGATCTTGTCATCGACATCGGTGAAGTTCTTTGCCAAGGTGACCTCATACCCCAGCGCACGGAGTGTCCGGGTGAGCAGATCGAAGCTCAGGGCACTGCGGGCATGCCCGAGGTGGGCATCATCGTAGACCGTCGGGCCACACACGTAGATGTCGGCACGACCGGGACGGATGGGCTCAAAGGGGCGTTTGGTACGGGTAGCACTGTCGAAAATGACCATGAGGAAGCCTTCAGCATTGAAAATGACTGATGATTATACCGAAGAGGTGATTAATGGACAGAAATGACTCGGCTCTTAATGACAGCTTAGTGAAAGTTTGTGTACAATCAAAACCATTCTTTTCTGGGGAGGTTGGCGATGCGATGGGTATGGATGTTGATGGTCATCTCGACGCTGGGGTGGAGCCGGGTACCTTCGCAGATGCTTGTCCTGACTGGAGATACCGAGCTCAAGCCCGTGACGATCGCGTCACTGGAGTTGCAATTGCACGTAGAGCGCGATCCGTATCTGGAACACTTGTTTCAGCAGCATCATCTCCGTGTGGCGATTGAGCACGATGCCAACATGCACCTCCTTGTGGTCACGCCGATACGGAGCGTCGCGGTGGAAAATGCCCTCAAGCTGGCCTTGGCCGATCGTTACCCCGCTGCCTTTTGCATCCGATCATCATCGCGTACACTTGAGTCGGATGGGATCAAACATGCGCCTCTCGCAGTTCCCCCCCGAGGCTCTGTGTGGCAGCCGATTGATTGGGCGTGGTTACTGATTTGGGGGTTGGCAGTGCTGGGATTGGTGGCATCGATCTATCGGAGACGGCATTTAATCCGTGTGTCTCAGGAGCAAACCCATCTCACAGAAGAACAACACAGGATCGATGCCTCGATCGATTCACTGCAAGGAGAGAGACATGGTTAAGATACTTGGATGGTGGTTTGCGTTGATGCTCGGTATGTGTGAGCTGGGAGAGGCGGCGAATTACCTTGTGGTCGCACAGGATGCAGACGCACACGCCCTCCAGACCCTCAAACAGAGACTGGAACCACGCATAGAGGACGAAAAGGTGTTGGCATCCTTGCTGCACAAGCATCCATCGGCCGCGCTGAAAGTTCATGAGGCAGCGGGGCGTTCGGTCTTGGAATTGGGCCCGTTGGAGCCGGACAGAGATTTTGCGGTCATCTATCTGACCCTGCGTAGACTCTATCCCCATACGGTCGTCATCCGACGTGACGAGCCGAGTGTATCACATCCTGCCGCTGCTGTGCCGGCGAAACAGACAGCCCCCATCACAGGAACACCCGCCTCCATCGCCGCTACTCCGTCCCCGACAGATGGCCATGTGGATTGGTCGATTTGGATCGCACTCTTTGGGCTGGCCATCATCGGTATCCTCTACATGTACCTCTCTTCCGATCGCATCCGACGGCTCCGTCAAGAGCATGCACGGATACGCAAACGCCAAAAAGCCCTCGAGCTCAAACAAAACAGAGTGTTGGCCTCGATGGGGGAAAACATCCATACCCTCGCAGAAAAAACAGCCTCACATGCCCAAGATTTGGCACAAACGGTTCGACAAGATCACCCGGAGGCTGACCTGGAGCGCGTCATGGAAGACAAAGCACAATTGTTGGAGATCACCAATGATTTGATTAACTTTCTTCAAATCAAGGCAAAAAATGTGAGGGTCACCAATGCCGTATTTGATTTCAACAATGTTCTCAATGAGGTGACGGGGATGTTGCACAACGCCTGCCGAGGTAGCAACAAAGAACTCATCTACGATGTCGCCAAAAATGTCCCGAGACATTTGGAAGCGGATTCACTGCACATGACGAAAATACTGATCAATCTCATTGAGCATTTGATGTGTCTTGAGGAGAGCACGGTGGTGCGGGTGCATGCTGAGGTACGTCATCATTCGTCCGAAAACCAAATCCTTGAAATCACGTTGACATCGGATGGGGGTGCCCTGGATGAAGCGAAATTGTACGAAGCGGCCTATGATGAATCGTTGAAAAAATATGTGGGGCTGGAGCTGTTTGTCGCACGGGAGCTGCTCCAACTGATGGGGGGAGAGCTGACCCTGCGCAATCAGTGGCGCGATCGGACCGAAATGGTCTTGACCTTCCCCGTAGGGCCGCCCCCTCTCGATCGTCGTCAGTATCGCTTGCCCGACCGTACCATGATGGGAAAAAAAGTGCTGATTGTCGATCAGAACCAAGAGGTTCGGGGCGTTCTGCACCGTATTTTTGATTACTTCAGGCTCTCCATTGTGGAGATGGACGGCACGACATTCCATGCGCAAGCTCCGGATCTCACCGAGTTTGATCTTGTGCTGATTGACAACACCCTCTTGGACACTTTTTGGAAGGAGCAGATCAAAAAGCTCCCCAAAGAGCCGCTTCACCACATCATCAGTCTGGAGAATTTTTATGCCTCCTCACTCAATTCGGTGGAGGGGATGGTGGATGCCCGCATGAAGAAACCGGTCACCCAGCAGCAAGTCTTTGATCTGCTGGTCAACCTCGGACATCTTGAGAAGCCTGAGACCTCCACGACCCAGGAGGTGCCCCTCACTGCCCCCACCGC
>WFMQ01000049.1 GCA_015488995.1 Nitratifractor sp.
CGGAGATGTGTATAAGAGACAGATTCGCTACATATCCTTCATGAAAATGGAATAATGGAACACCGAGAATTTCTTGGGGATGAGAACCGTGATCCGAGAGATGAACTGATCGTGCAGATGCTCGACGATATTACCCCAACGGGAAGCATTGTTGCCTATCATGACTCTTTTGAGAGAACGCGCATCAAAGAGCTGGCTGAATTGAGACCGGAGAGGGCAGGAGAGTTATTGGCACTGAATGAAAGATTTGTTGATTTGATCATACCCTTCAGAAACAAAGACTACTATCACCCAAATTTTCAAGGACGCTCCTCTATCAAGGTGGTCTTGCCTGCATGGTTCCCCAATGACCCAGAGTTGGACTACAAAAAGCTTGGCAGTGTGCAAAACGGTGGCGATGCGATGGACACCTTTGCAAATTTACATTTGCTAAAAGATAAAAAGAAACGTGATGAAATCAGAGAAGATCTTTTGGCTTATTGTCATTTGGACACGTTGGCGATGGTGAAGATCTGGGAGCAACTGGAGGAAATTAATTATGGGGTCGATCGTTGAAAACCCACCAAAACATGCCAAAAACCAAGTGGGGAAGCTATTCTAAATAAGTTTGATACGGGTGAAGCGAAAAAGCGGAAAAGACGGCGATAATTTTCCCTTTTTAAGCACGCCCAAGAAAAAACTGTCCTACAATTGAGGTGCAACTTTACAAGGAGATGGTTATGGAGATCAATCTAGTGACCGAAGGGCTGAAATTTATGGTGTTGGGGATGGGCGTAGTGTTTGTCTTCCTCGCACTGCTGGTGCAGATGATGAAGTGGCAGGCGGTATTGGTCGCCCGATACTTCACCCCCAAAGCTCCCCCCTCCCCTGTCTACACACCCGCTGATGATGAGCGTGCCCGTGTAGCGGCGATCGTCGCAGCGGTCGCTGAGTTTCGCAAAGCACACCCCAAAGGATAACCCATGGCCAGAAAATACATCGATGTGATGGACACCAGTTTCCGCGACGGCTTCCAGTCGGTTTTTGGCGGTCGGGTGCTGATGGAGGATTTTTACCCGGCAGTCGAGGCGGCGGCCGAGGCGGGGTTGCACCACTTTGAGTTTGGAGGGGGTGCCCGGTTTCAGGCGCCACTGTTTTACCTCCAGGAGAATCCGTTTGAGATGATGGATGGCTTCCGGGAGATTGTCGGAGACAAGGCCGATCTGCAAGTGCTGGCTCGCGGGATCAACACCGTGATGCTCGATACGGGCAGCCGGGAGATGATCGATCTGTTTGCCAAACTCTTCGCCAAACACAGCGTCAATACCGTGCGCAACTTCGACGCGCTCAACGACGTGCGCAACCTCGAATACAGCGGTCAGATGATCAAAAAACACGGCATGAATCACGAAGTGGTCGTGACGATGATGGATCTGCCACCCGGATGCAAAGGGGCGCACGATGTGGCATTTTACGAAAAGACCCTGCGGGACATCCTCGACAGTGGCCTGCCCTTTGACCGGGTGACGTTCAAGGATGCCAGCGGCACGTCGAGCCCGCACAAGATCTACGAGACGATCAGCATGGCGCGTCGGCTGCTGGGTGAAAATATGCGCCTGCGCCTCCACACCCATGAGACGGCGGGTGTCAGCGTCGCAGCCTATCTCGCCGCACTCGAAGCGGGGGTCACCGGGATCGACCTCGCGGCGGCTCCGGTGAGCGGCGGCACCAGCCAGCCCGACCTGTTGACCCTCCTGCACGCCACCAAAGGGAGCCACTTCAACCTCGGGGATCTCAAACTCGACAAAGTGCTCAAGTATGAAGAGCGGTTCAAAGAGGTGATGAAGGCCTACTTCATCCCGCCCGAGGCGACGCAAGTCAACCCGATGATCCCGTTCGCCCCGATGCCCGGTGGAGCATTGACCGCCAATACCCAGATGATGCGGGATGAAGGGAATCTCGACAAATTTGACCAAGTGATCCATGCCATGACGGAAGTGGTCGAGCGAGGGGGCTACGGCACCTCGGTGACGCCGGTGAGTCAGTTTTATTGGCAGCAGGCGTACGCCAATGTGATGTTTGGCCCGTGGAAGCAAATCGCACCGGGATATGGTAAGATGGTGCTGGGGTACTTCGGCCGCACGCCGGTGGCTCCTGATGCGGAGATTGTGGAGCTATCAGCGAAGAAACTCAAGCTTAAGCCCACGACCGAAAACCCACTCGACATCGCCGACAAAGATACCAAGAAATCAATCGCCTACTGGAAAACCCGCCTCGAAGAAGAGGGGCTGGAGACCACCGAAGAGAATATCTTCATCGCATGTGCCGGAGACAAAAAAGGGATCGCCTTCCTCAAGGGCGACTCCCCACTCATGGTACGTAAGCACGAAGAAGAAGCGACCCCGAACCCCATTCAAACATCAGGAGACAAAGCTATGGCAGGAAAGTACAACGTCGTCGTGGATGGCAAAACCTACAGTGTGCACGTGAGTGAAGAGGGGGAAGAGATCCAGG
>WFMQ01000050.1 GCA_015488995.1 Nitratifractor sp.
GCGTCAAAGTCTATGAGGCCCTCCAGCGTTCGGAAGATGTGTACGAGAAGACGTTTGCCTTCAACACCCTTATCGCGGCGTGCATGGAGGCGATCAATGCACTCGACAAGCAGGAGGATGGTGCCGTGTGGAGTGAAGGGATGTACATCCTCCTCCACCTCCTCGAGCCCATCGTCCCACACATCACCAGCGAACTGAGCGAACGGCTCTTTGACCGGGCGAATCTGTCCGGATCGATCCCGGTACGTGAAGAGGTGTTTGTCCAGGACAATGTCACCCTGGCCGTCACCATCAATGGCAAGCGTCGTACCGAGATTACGGTGCCGGCTGATGCGGACAAAGAGGCGATCCTCATCACCGCCAAAGAGGCCGGTGCCAAATGGCTCGAAGGGATGGCGATCGTCAAAGAGATCGTGGTGCCGGGGAAACTGGTGAATTTGGTTGTCAAGCCGAGTTGAGTGAGGAGCGAGGAATGGGGAATGAGGCGTTTGGGTATGCATTGCTGTGCAATGCTTTTAGGGATGGAGTAGGGACTTTAGTCCCGTTTGATGGGGCTGAAGCCCCAGCCCCTATTTGACGCTGGCTGCATCACATGTATATACCAAAACTTTCCGACTTCCTCGCCACTAAACCCCTCTATTATAAAGAGATCGACCACGAACGCATTCATCATGCTTACGAATGGCTCAAGCCCCACATCCGCCGTCCCCAAACTATCCACGTCGTCGGTACCAACGGCAAAGGCTCCACGGGGCGGATGATTGCACATCTGGCATGGCACAGTACATCCGGGATGAAGATAGGGCATTATTCTTCTCCACACATTCTCACATTCAACGAACGGATTTGGCTCAACGGTGCCGATGCCTCCGATGCCGTGCTTGAAGATGCCCATGAGCGGCTCTTTGGTATTCTCGGAGAGGAGATGAGCGCGGGGTTGAGCTATTTTGAGTACACGACGCTGCTGGCATTTGTGGTCTTTGAAACGTGTGACTTGATGGTGCTCGAAGCGGGGCTTGGGGGTGAGTACGATGCGACCAATGTCTGCCCCAAAGAGCTCAGTGTCTTTACTCCCATCGGGATCGACCATCAGGCATTCCTCGGGGAGGGTATTCGTGAAATCGCTGCGACCAAGCTGCGCAGCATGCAGCCAGGAGCCAAAGCACTTCTTGCGCCTCAACCATATCCGGAGACGGTTGAGATGGCACGAGAGATTGCGCGTGAATGTATGACGGAATTGCATTGTGTAGATCTCTCCATCAATACATTTACCCGCTCTTCGTGGCCGCCCTTCCTGATCGAAAATGCCCACGTGGCGATGCAAGCCCTCGATCTGCTCCCTATCCCCTACGATCCTCAATCGCTGGGGTCGCTGGAGCTTTTTGGGCGTTTTTATCCTCTGCTGCCCAACCTGCGGATCGATGTGGGGCACAATCCCCTCGCAGCCCGTGCCCTCGTCGGGGCGATGGAGTCCGAGACGGTGCTGATCTACAACTCTCTTGATGACAAAGATTATGAGACAGTGCTCCAGACGCTCCAACCCAAGCTCAAGCGGATCGAAATCATCCCCATCGATGCCCAGCGTGCTGCGACGTGCGACGCGATCGAGACGGCGGTCAAAGCGATAGGAGTCCCGTACCGATATTTTGACGGGACGATCCATGATGATGAGTATTATGTGGTGTTTGGGTCGTTTTATGTGGTGGAAGAGTTGCTTCGCACCTTAAAAAAGAAAAATTAAAAGTGAAAAAAGATAAAACATGATGCGTCAAGCTCCTCTCTATGAATACTTGGAAAACGGTACCGACAAAGAACTGATCCTGTGTCGGGATGATGCCTCGGCCGAACGGGCGGCAGCGGTGGTGCGTTTGTGCGGAATGGAGCCGTTTGTGCTGCCCGATCTTCGGGTGGTGACGGGGGAGGATCTGCGGACATACGATGGGGAGATTCGTCAGCTGCTGACGACGGTGCATCGCTACCATGAGACGGACGTCCCCAAAATGCTGGTGGCACCATTGCGGACCGTGTTGGTTCCCTTTCCCCGAGGGGAGTATTTTGCCCGTGAGCGGATCGAATTTGGCGACACGATCGACCTTAGAGGGCTCAAGGACCGTTTCTACCACTGGGGATACCACTTTGCCGACATTACCGTGCAGCCGGGGGAAGTCTCCTTCCGGGGGGACATCATCGATCTGTATCCGATCGATGCCGAGGCTCCTTATCGCCTCTCTCTGTTTGATGATGAGGTGGAGTCGATCCACCGGTTCGACCCCTCTACGCAGAAGCGGCAGGGGGATGAGGTGGAGGAGGTGCGCTATACCCCCGCGTTTCTGGCACTCGATGAGGCCGAATACACCGCCCTCAAATCCCGCTGTGAGACAAGCCCCTACGAGAGCTTCGTCAAAGACATCGATGCGCTGGGGCTGTGGCATCTCGGGGAGCTGGGGGAGAGTGCGCTGGAGCACTTCACGGCTGTGTTGGCGGAGGATCTGAGTGCCGAACTCGAAGAGATCTATACCCTCGGGGAGCCGCTCGTGCCACGCAAGGCGTTTCTCCTCCCGACGGTGCCCGCCGCCAAAACATGGCGCGATCTCGAAGTGGCCGATCCCAACAAACTGATCGAAGCCCATCCCGACAAAGCCATTACCATCGTCGCTCGAAATGAGAGCATTATCCGGGGCAGCAGTCTCGTGGAGATGGAGCGTTTGGCGTTTGTCTATCAGGAGGGGATCGTCCAGCTCATGAGCCCGGATCGCCTCATCCTCTCTCTGAACAAACCGATCAAGCGCAAAAAGGCAAAAAAAGCCTCCATGATCCTCGATGAGCTGAGCCCTGGAGATTATGTCGTCCATGAAAACCACGGGGTGGGGATCTTTCGCGGGATCGAGAAGCGGGAGGTGCTCGGGGCGACCAGCGAATTTGTCGTCATCACCTATCAGGGGGATGATACCCTCCTGATCCCGGTGAGCTCACTTGAGACAGTGGAGCGGTACATTGCCGAGGGGGGTGCGGTGCCGGTGCTCGATCGGATGGGCAAGGCAAGCTTCAAACGGCTCAAGGAGAAGGTACGTGAAAAGCTGTTTGCCATCGCATCGCAGATTATTAATCTCTCAGCACAACGCCACCTCAAAAAGGGGATCAAATTAGACTTAGGGGGTAGGGGTGAGGGGTTAGAGAGCGAGGTTGAGTATCGGAAGTTTTTTGCGGCGGCGGGATTTGTCCATACC
>WFMQ01000051.1 GCA_015488995.1 Nitratifractor sp.
ACTTAACCCCCACCCCCCATGCGTGACACCTTCTACCGCTCCGTGGCTGTACGGACACCCATCGTAGGGAGCATGGTGGCTCTCGTGTGGATCGCCGTCGTGACCGGATGTGCCCCGCAGTCGCTCCCCGAAACCCCCTCGCAGCAGGGAAGACGCTTGACACACATGCTCAGGGGACTTGATCGTTCGGTTGATCCCGCAGAAGCCCGTCGTCTTGCCCAGGAGGCCCTCCGGTACAGTCGATCACTGGCCCAGAGATACCACGTGACCTCCTCCCCCTGGGTACACAATTTTCTCGTCAATATTGGTCTCAAAAAGCGGGGGCTTTGCTACCAATGGGCGGACGATCTCCAATCCCACCTCGCCCACCTCCACCTCGCGACCCTTGCCATCTACCCCATCGGTGCCCATATCGGTGATTACTGGCGGGAGCACAATGCGCTGGTCGTCCTCCCTGCCCATCACGTCACCCCTCTCTCGTACGGCATTGTACTCGATCCGTGGCGCCATTCGGGAGACCTCTATTTTCTCCCGGTCTACCAAGACACCGCCTACCACTGGAGTCTGCGGGATGATCGTATCCCCAAGGCTCCCTCCGATCCATGAATGACGCTTCACCATCTTCCCCTCCAAAAGGATACCCCATGAACACACCCTCCCTCCACCTTGTCAGCCTCGGCTGTACCAAAAACCTCGTTGACAGCGAAGTGATGCTGGGCAAACTCAGCGATTACGCACTGACCGATGACCCCCAAGAAGCCGACGTTCTCATCGTCAACACCTGTGGGTTTATCGAAGCAGCCAAAGAGGAGAGCCTCTCCACCCTCCTCGACCTCCACCACAACCGCAAAAAGGATTCCGTGCTGGTGATGAGCGGATGCCTCAGTGAGCGGTACAAAGAGCAACTCCAAGCCGAAATGCCCGAAATCGACATCTTCACCGGCGTCGGCGATTATGAGAAAATCGATGAGATCATCGCAGCCAAACGGAGCCATTTTAGCCCCGAAGTCTACCTTCTGAACGAAGCATCCCCCCGCCTCATCACCGGATCACGCTACCATGCCTACGTCAAAATCGCCGAGGGGTGCAATCAGACGTGCTCCTTTTGTGCCATTCCGGGGTTCAAAGGGAAGCTCCACTCCCGCACCCTTGACTCGATCCTCGCCGAAGTGCGTCATCTTGCCAAAGCGGGCTTTTGGGACATCTCTTTCATCTCGCAGGACAGCTCAAGCTGGGGACGTGATCTGGGGCTACAGGATGGGCTGATCGATCTGATCGATGCCGTCGAAGGGGTTGAGGGGATCCGTTCAGCCCGCATCCTCTATCTCTACCCCAGCACGACCACCTTTGACTTGATCGACCGTATCGCCGCGTCTCCCGTGTTCCAAACCTACTACGACATGCCGATCCAGCACATCGATGATGCAATGCTTCGGACGATGAAGCGGGGATTTGGCGAAGCCAAAACACGCGCACTCCTTGAGCGCATGCGCAGCAAAGAGGGTGCCTTCATCCGCACGTCTGTCATCGCGGGACATCCCGGTGAGACCGAAGAGCAGTTTGAGGCATTGTGTCGCTTTGTGGAGGAGTTTGGCTTCGATCGCTTCAACACCTTTCACTACTCCAACGAAGAGGACACCGCCGCCTACACCATGGAACAGATCCCTCAGTCCACCATCGATGCTCGTGCCGAACGCCTCGGAGCCATCGCCGAGGCCGGTACGGAAGCATCCCTCCAAGCCCTGATCGGTCAGACCCTCCCCCTCGTCATCGACGGTCCGAGTGACGAACACGAATACCTCCTCTCTGCCCGACCGCTGAGCTGGGCCGTGGAGATTGATGGGGAGATTTTGATTAATGACACTCATGACGTGGCCGTCGAGTATGGGGAGGTCTATGAGGCACACATTACCGAACGGGCGGGAATGCAATTGTTGGCCACACTTATCCAGCGCGTGTAGTGCAATGCCGATCGAAGAGATCCCCCTTTTACGGGCATCAAAAAATTTGCTTGCCTTTTCGGCAGGGGTAGATTCTTCAGCACTTTTTTTTCTCTTGATCGAACACGGCATCTCGTTTGATATCGCCCTTGTCGATTACGGTATGCGTCTTCAGAGCCAAGAGGAGGCCGCGCATGCTCAAGCATTGGCCAAACAGTATGGGCAAACGTGCCATACAGTGACCGCCCCGAAATTTGAGAGCGATTTTGAAGCACAAGCCCGACACTTCCGCTACCAATGGTTTGAGTCTCTGATAGCCGCACATGGGTACGAGACGCTCCTGACGGCACACCAACTCAACGATCGCTTGGAGTGGATGTTGATGCGACTGACTCGGGGGGCAGGGGTGAGTGAGCTGGTGGGGATGGCGCCGCATGAAGAGCGGGCAGGGTACACACTGGTGCGTCCGCTGCTGGGGGTGACCAAAGCCGATCTCCTGGCGTATCTTCATGCGCACGCGTATCCCTATTTTGAGGATGAGAGCAATGACGATCTTGGGTACGAGCGCAACCGCTTCCGCCAGGCATTCTCCGATCCCCTGATCGCTGAGTTTGGGCAGGGCATTCACCGGAGCTTCTCATACCTTGCGCATGACAAAGCCATACTCGAGGCGGGTTTTTCTCTTGGGGTTCACACACACGAACTCTTTCTCCTCCATCTCAAACATCCAGACCTCGCCCCCAAGGCAGCCGACAACGTCCTCAAAAAGCTGGGCTATCTGCTTAGTGCCCCTCAGCGTCAGGAGATAGCAGAGCATGAGAGCATGGTCATCGCGGATCGCTGGGCGATTGCGCGGAGCAAGACGCATCTGTGGATCGCGCCGTGGCGCAGCGTCTCGATGCCCAAGCCGTTCAAAGAACACTGCCGCACCTTGGGTATCCCCCCCAAAATCCGCCCGTATCTCTATGAGGAGGGGATCGATCCCCGATCGGTTTCTGCACCATCATGTAGCGCACACCAAAGCCTCGATCCTGTTCACAACATCAATCAATCCAAACTTCGCTATAATTTTTTTGAAAAATAAAGGGCACCTCCAAAGGGATATTTATGAAGGTATTGGTACTCTCGACCAACCGGACGGTCAGCGATATGGTCGCATTGGCTTTGGCAAGTATGCCGACCGTCGAGCTGCTGCATGTGCACGAAGTCAACCACGCACTGATCTCGGAGATCGATGTGATACTCGTCGATGATCGTGTACCGGAGTATCGCACCCAACTAAACGGGTTGACCCGTGAGGGAGCCCCCATCACGGTCCTGCTGCATCACGCGCACGGGGAGGTGGATCCCACCTTTGACCTGTATGTGCCAAAACCTTTCCTCCCCTCTGAGATCCGCGAAATCATCGAGGAGTGCGCACACAAACGTGTGCAGAGAGACGAAAAAAATCCTCCCCTCATACACGCCAACACGGCTCCCTCTTCCCCACCCAAAACGCGGAAGAAAAAGAAAAAAATCAAGCAAAAGGGGCATCAGCCCAAGCACCGTGCTGAAACCGAGGTTCTCAATTTGGATGAGATTGAGACCATCCGATCCCTTCTCGATGAAGATGGACTCGAAATCGTACCCGAAGCAAAGCTTGCTGAAAAAATGATAGAGGAGCATGATGGCAAAGTGACCCCTCACCGTGATCCTATCACCGA
>WFMQ01000052.1 GCA_015488995.1 Nitratifractor sp.
GCGTCGGTGATCTTGCGGCTGACGATCTCAAGGTACTCTTCTTTGGTCGGGATGCGTCCGAGGAGTGCAGCTACCGCTGCCACTTCGGCCGATCCGAGATAGACTTGGGCACCGTTTCCGATCCGGTTGTCGAAGTTACGCGTCGAGGTGGAGAAGACGACCGCTTCATCGGCGACCCGTGCTTGGTTGCCCATGCACAGAGAGCACCCGGGGATCTCGGTACGGGCACCGGCGGCACCAAAGATGGAGTAGTACCCCTCTTCGGTGAGTTGCTTCTCATCCATCTTGGTCGGTGGGGTGATCCAGAGCTTGGCTTTGGTGGAGCCTTCGCCCCGGAGCACTTCACCGAGTGCACGGAAGAGACCGATGTTGGTCATGCAGCTTCCGACGAAGACTTCGTCGATCTTCTCGTTGGGACGGCTGTCATCGGCGAGGATTTCGGTCAGAGTCGCCACATCGTCTGGATCGTTGGGGCAGGCGAGGATTGGCTCGGTGATGGTATTGAGGTCGATTTCGATGACGGCGGCGTACTGCGCATCTTTGTCGGCTTCGAGGAGCTCAGGGTTTGCGACCCACGCCTTCATCTTATCCGCACGACGCTGGAGGGTCGCTTTGTCCTCATAGCCCTGCTCGATGAGCTCTTCGATGAGCTTGATGTTGGAGTTGAGATACTCGATGACCGGTTCTTTGTCGAGCTTGACCGTACAGGCAGCGGCACTCCGCTCCGCCGATGCGTCGCTCAGCTCAAACGCTTGCTCAGCTTTGAGGTGCTCCAGCCCCTCGATCTCGAGGATGCGCCCGGCGAAGATGTTTTTCTTCCCTTTCTTCTCGACGGTGAGGAGTCCCTCTTTGATCGCCTGATACGGGATCGCATTGACGAGATCCCGTAGGACGATGCCTGGCTGCATCTCGCCCTTGAAACGTACCAGTACCGACTCGGGCATGGTCAAAGGCATCATCCCTGTGACGGCTGCAAATGCTACAAGGCCGGAACCAGCCGGGAAGGAGATCCCGATGGGGAAACGGGTGTGGCTGTCGCCGCCGGTACCGACGGTGTCGGGGAGGGTCATACGGTTGAGCCAGCTGTGGATGACCCCGTCACCGGGACGGAGGACGAAGCCCTTGCGCTCCGTCCAAAACTTGGGGAGGGTGTGCTGGAGGACGATGTCGGCGGGCTTGGGATACGCGGCGGTGTGACAGAAGCTCTGGAGGACAAAATCGGCACCGAAGTTCAGCGCCGCGAGTTCTTTGACCTCATCGCGGGTCATCGCACCCGTGGTGTCCTGCGATCCGACCGTGGTGGCGACGGGCTCACAATAGACACCCGGCTTGACGCCCGGCATACCGGCCGCTTTGCCCACCATCTTCTGTGCGAGGGTGTAGCCTTTGCCGTCGTCGTCGGGCTGGGCAGGTGTCATGAAGATCTCCCCAGCATCGAGACCGAGGGCTTCACGGGCTTTGGCGGTCAAACCTTTGCCGATGATGAGGGGGATCCGTCCACCCGCACGGATCTCATCGGGGAGCGTATTGGGCTCGAGGGTAAATTCACTCACCACCTCACCGTCACGCTCGATCACCCCGTCAAAAGGCTTGATGGTGATCACATCACCCGTCTCCAGCTTGGCGACGGGTGTCTGGATCGGGAGAGCACCTGAGTCTTCGGCAGTATTGAAGAAGATCGGAGCGATGATGTCCCCGAGGACCACTCCGCCGGTGCGTTTGCCGGGGATGCCGGGGATGTCGCGCCCCATGTGCCACTGGACAGAGTTGATCCCCGATTTGCGTGAGGAGCCGGTACCGACGACGTCACCGACGTACGCGAGGGGGTGCCCCTTTTTCTTGAGCTCGGCCATCGTCTCGAGGGGCTTGTCCATCCGGGCGACGAGGAAGGAGTTGGCATGCAGCGGGATGTCGGCGCGGGTGAAGGCCTCCGAAGCGGGGCTGAGGTCGTCGGTATTAGTCTCACCAGGGACTTTGTAGACGGTGACGGTGATCTCCTTTTCGAGCTCAGGCTTATTGGTAAACCACTCACCGTTCGCCCACGATTCGATGATCGCTTTGGCGTAGGCATTGCCGCCATCCATGAGCTTCTTGACATCGTTGAAGGCATCATAGACGAGGATCGTGTTTTTGAGCTCCTCAGCTGCTGCGGCGGCCAGCGTATCATCAAGCTCAAGAGCCGCGACGAGAGGGCCGACGTTGTAGCCACCCAACATCCGGCCGAGGATGGCGATCGCCTTAGTTTTGGAGATCACCTCCGAGGTGGCGTTGCCCTGCACGATGTCGTTGAGAAAGGCGGCTTTGACATACGCAGCATCATCGACCCCGGCGGGGACTTTGTTTTCAAACATATCGAGGGCATAGTCCGCCTCGACGACGGGAGAGGCTTTGAGCAGCTCCACCAGCTCGGCGGTCTGCGGTGCCGTCAACGGCAGAGGCGGTACGCCCAGTGTCTCACGCTCAGCAGTGTGTGCTTGGTACTCTTCGATCAAACCCATGGGTTTCTCCTGTGATAAAATATCAGATATGGTAACAAAAAACTATTTGGTTTTGCGTGAAATGGATGCCACCGCGAGGAGGTGGTGTCTGGATGTAGCAGATGGTGACAGGGTACTTATTATTTCTTGCGGAACAGGTGGTATTTTTCCTCTTCGAGGAGGTGCTCGACGTACTCGGCATCGGCTTTTTGGGTGCGCTTCCACGCGCCGCTTGGGACGCGTACTTCGAGTCGATTTTTTTCACGCAGTTTGATGATCTTGCGGGGGGAGAGTATCGTGTCCACTGGCGAGAAATCCTCACCGCTCAAGTCAATATCATCGCGATAAAACAGTGTCTGTTTTTTGAACGTCCCCCAGCTGGGCACCCCTTCTTCGGTGTACGGCACTTCGTATCCGTTTTTGAACTCCACGAGCAAGGGATAGAAGCTCTCGGTAAACACTTCGACGATCTTCCCTTTGCCAAACACCAGTCCGTAGACTTTGTCCCCTTTTTTTGCTTTTTTGAAATAGGCCATGATGACTCCTTACGATTTGGGGGAGTCTAACACACTTTGGTTGCAGGAGGATTAC
Organism: Nitratifractor sp.; assembly: GCA_015488995.1. Lineage (GTDB taxonomy): Bacteria > Campylobacterota > Campylobacteria > Campylobacterales > Sulfurovaceae > S017-3. The sequence goes on from WFMQ01000052.1 coordinate 3,069, forward strand.
ACGATCTCCCGCTGCCCTTTGTTATTGGGGGGGGTCAGTATCCCCGTCTGTTCCAGTTGTTCGATGAGGTTGGCGGAGCGGTTGTAGCCGATCTGGAGCTTACGCTGGAGGTAGGAGATGGAGGTTTTTTTGTCGGTGAGGACGACCTCTTTGGCTTGGGCGTAGAGGGGATCGAGCTCGATCGGTTCCTCATCATCGCCTGCTCCCCCGACCGCTCCCCCCTCGACGAGATAACTCTCATCATACTCGGGGAGGCGTTGGTCTTTGAGAAACTCCACGATGGCATCGATCTCCCCTTCGGTACTCCAGGGGGCATGGATCCGTACCAGACCCGTCGCACCCGGCGGGGTAAACAGCCCATCCCCACGTCCCAGCAGGCTGTCGGCACCCATCTGATCGAGGATCACCTTGGAATCGATCCGCTGACCGACACGGTAGCTCAGGCGGGAGGGGAGATTGGCTTTGATCAAGCCTGTGACAACATCAACACTTGGACGCTGGGTTGCGACGACGAGATGGATGCCGCAGGCACGGGATTTCTGAGCCAAGCGGGCGATGGAGAGCTCCACCTCTTTGCCCCCGTTCATCATCAAATCCGCCAGCTCATCGATGACGACCACTATATAGGGGAACGGCTCTGCCGATGCGTCACGCTTGACCTTGTCGTTGTAGTTTTCGATGTTTTTGGTACGGCTCTCGGCCATGAGCTTGTAGCGGCGTTCCATCTCACCGACCATATTGGCCAGTGCCGCGATCGCTTTGACCGGATCGATGATCACCGGGGTGATGAGATGGGGGATGTCGTTGTACATCGAAAACTCGAGCATCTTGGGATCGATCAGCATCAATTTGAGATGATCGGGGTCGTTGCGGTAGAGGAGGGAGAGGATCATGGCATTGATCCCGACCGACTTGCCCGATCCGGTGGTACCGGCCACCAGCAGGTGGGGGAGCTTGGTGATGTCAGTGACGAAGGGATTGCCGACGATGTCTTTGCCCAGTGCCACCGTCAGGGGGGAGCGGGATTCTTTGAAGACACTGCTCTCGAGGATTTCACGCAGATAGATGGTCTGGATATCCGCATTGGGGATCTCGATGCCGACGACATCCCGACCGGGGATGGGGGCTTGGATGCGGATGGTCTTGGCGGCCAACGCCATGGCGAGGTCATCTTGGAGTCCGAGGATTTTGGAGATTTTGACGTTGGGGGCGGGCTTGAACTCAAACGTCGTCACCAGCGGCCCACTGTAGGTACGCACCACATCCCCCTCGACCCGAAATTGCTGGAGTTTGGAGAGGAGCTCTTCGATCTTGCGGTCGATCTCGGCTTCATTGATCCTCCGTTTTGTCTTGGGGGCTTTTTGGAGAAAGTCGATTTTGGGTAGGCGAAAATTTTTGGGTTTGGCGACGGTGCCTTTTTCGATGGCATCGAGGAGCTTGGAGTTCTCTTCGAGCTCCTCGACGATCTCTACCTCATGATTTTTGGTCGTGTGGGTACCCGTAGAGACGTAGGGGATCTCCTCACCATCGGTCCGTGAAGGCGTCGGAGGGTGGGGGGTCGTTTCGGGTACCGTTTGGGGTCTCTCATGCTCAGGCATCATCGCGTCTTGGGGAGCGGGTGCCTCGGTGCCCGAGGGTGTTTCGCGTCGCGGGGAGCGCTGACGGGGGGTGATGGGATCGAGTTTTGTGTTGAGGATGCGCTCCGCTTCTTCGTGGCGCTGGACATCAAAAGGGTTGACAAAACGTCCCCGTATCCGACGGTAAAGCGAACGCATCGAGATGCGGTCCCGCCCCGGAGAGGGGGCAGAGCGTCTGCGCGCTGTCTCGGGATGTGAGGTGCTTCCCTGCCAAAACGCCACACGAGATATCCACGGGGAGAAGTCATATTCATCATCGATGAGCAACACACCCGCCAACAACGAGGACATCAACCACAAAAGCCACAGCCCAGCCTGACCGATAAACGGCAACAACATAGTATAGAGCGTCTGACCAATCACCCCACTCCGGGGGAGATCCACCACAAGAGGCTGAAGCACAATCAGAGAGATCAGCAGAATCAACCACCCCGCATAGAGATCCATTCGTCTGCGCAAATGAGGCTCACGGTAGAGGCGGAACAGTGGGTAGAAGAGTACCAGCAGATCGATGTACCCAAGGTAGCCAAACCAATGGAGATTCCCCTCCCCAAACTGTTTGCCCCAATTTCCCGAGAGTGTTGTTTCATGAAAAAGGGTCGAAAACCCTCCATAAAACAGTACGATACCGATGATGATGATGAGGATTCGCACAGTGTTTCCTTGGATGAAGTTATGATTATATTATAACATATTAATTTGAATGTTATTATTTTACACACTTTCGCAAGAAAAAAAACTCTAAAATGCCCATAAGGTGTACTTCTTATGGGAGATGGTGATATGATTAAAGATATTATTACCCCACTCACTAAACACCCAAATGTTTGGGTGTTTAGTGAGTGGGGTAATATGCATCATGACCAAAGGAGTCCCCCATGAAAAAAGCCGAATTTATCGCCAAGGTTGCTGCCAAAAGCAATCTCTCCAAGCGCGACACCGAAGCGGTCATCGAATCCGCCATCGAGACCATCACCGCCGCACTCAAAGCCCGAGATTCCGTCGGCTTCCTCGGATTTGGTTCTTTCTCCGCTCATCAAAAAAATGAACGCGACATCACCATCCCCGGCACCGATCGCAAAGTCCGAGTCCCCGCCAAGTACAGCGTGCGATTTAAGCCCGGAAAACTTCTCCGAGAGGCAATCGAATAGATTTTATCCCTTTTTAAGCTCATGCTGAGTACAATTCCACCACCACAAATCGATGCCTCGGTGGTGGAATTGGTAGACACGCTAGACTCAAAATCTGGTGGGCTTTGCCCGTGTCGGTTCGACTCCGACCCGAGGTACCATTGATGCAGTCCTCAGCGGACGGCTCACGCGACTTGTCGCTTTTTGAAGTATGCAGATCTTACCAGATCGCTTACGCAACTTGTCGCTTTTATAACACTTTATCGTTTCAAATGTGCGTAAATCATATTTTCGATAAAACTTCTACCCGGTGCGGGCGTAGCTCAGTGGTAGAGCATCACCTTGCCAAGGTGAGGGTCGACGGTTCGAACCCGTTCGCCCGCTCCATTTTTCATATTCTCCTCTTTATTTTCTCAACAAACTGATCATTTTTTAAGCAACGACATGCTATGATCCTCATACCTACCCAACATCAGGATATCGCGCATGCAGAACTACGCTACCCGTAGCGAAACCGTACAGCAAATCATCAAGAGTCTCAATCTCACCCGTACGCTCTATGTCTCCTCGATCATCATCGGGGAGCCATGGACGGGCAAACGTACCCTCGTACGCCACCTTTTTCCCGATGTGCCGATGGTGGATGGGCGGGATCAAGATGCCGTCGAGACACTGCTCAGTCAGACCGATGCCCTCATCATCGACCATTATGAAAAGGTCCCCAACACCGAACGGCTGAACCTCGAAGACAAACACATCATCGCCATCGCCGACTACGCGGGCAATACCCAGATCCTCGATGAGATGTTTGCCTTCATCTACCACATGCCCCCACTGCGCGATCGCCCCGAAGACATCCTCCTCTATGCCGACCTCTACCGCAAGGAGGCCGCCGAAATCCTGATGCTTTCTCCCGAGATCTCCCTCTCCAAAGAGGTCCTCGACATCCACCAAAATCTCCGCTCACTCCGTGCCTCCATCTACCGGGAAGTGCTGCTCCAGAGTGGAGAGCGTGAGGCCCTCGAACGGGGGCTCTACCACTATTTTCTAAACCACCTGCCCCAAGAGGCCGACTACCATCACCATCTCGGTCTGCTTGAAAAACCCCTGCTGGAGGCGGGTCTACACCTCTACGGCTCCCAGCTGCGCCTCGCCGAAGCACTCGGGATCAACCGCAACACTCTGAGGAAAAAAATCCATGCCTGGCTTTGAATCCACCGATCTGACCTTTTTCCTCGACCACGACACCTCCCCGTTTGTCCTCTTCGATCGGCACAGCTCGATCGTGTACCTCAACGATGCCGCCGAAATCCTCTTGGCCTACGTCGAAAAGCGGGAACTGTTTGACCTCGCCCTGAGCTACGCCCCCAATGACTTCGGTGCCCGCACGACCCCCATAGAACTCCACTATCGGCAACTGAACTTCTACGCCGTGACCGTCGCATACCATGACGAAGAACACATCGGCATCCGCCTCTACTACCGTCCCCGCACCCGAGCACTCCAACCCGTCGACCCCAGCCGCTTCAAGACCACCAACATCCACACCATCCTCGAGGCAGCCATCGCCCTCTTTGCGATGCAAAATCCCGCCAAACTCGATCTCTTGACCGATGCCGACCTCCCCGAATTTAAACTCGATCAAAATGGCTTTTCCAAACTCCTGCGCCGGGCTTTTCACCTGTTTCGCGCCTCAAGCGACCTGCACATCTCCCTGAAGATGGCGATTGGAGAATCGATCCTCATCGATCATAAACGACACCCGATTATCCGTTTTACCATCACAGCCAATGGTCGATACAACGATGAAGATCGCAGCATCAAGTCACTCGCCACTGAGATGCGGATCGGCACCCTCCTCGATGAACACCGCATCCAATTGGATATCCCCTTTATCCAAGAGTAACCAATTGCCTATTTTTTAAGCACACATCCAAATCAAATCCCCCACCTTATGTGCTACCATTCCTCATACCAAACACAAAGGATACACATGAAGCGAAAACTTCTGACACTGCTGGCATTGATGATGCCAGTGGCCGCCATGGCGGATGACAAACTCAGCTCCGGAGACACCTCCTGGATGATCGTGGCCACCGCACTGGTCATGCTGATGACCCCTGCAGGTCTGGCACTCTTTTACGGCGGCCTGACCCGTCGTAAGAACGTCCTCAACACCATCGGGATGAGTCTCATCGCCTTTGCCGTCGGTACCCTCGTATGGGTA